>NZ_JBEZGN010000011.1:206736-228212 GCF_040650055.1 Spirillospora sp. NPDC048819
TGTTTCTCGGCGTGTGCGTGTGTGAGCAAGGGCGACCTCGGCCGGTCCGGCGAAGGGGTTGGGCTGTGCGGTGTGTGAGCAGGGGAGGTTTGGCCGGTCGGGGGTTGGCGGGGGATGAGACCCTGCTCACACCCTTGGATACGGAAGACTGGCGGCCGTGAAGGAATCGCTGAAGGAACTGCTGGATCTGCTGGACCTCGAGCAGATCGAGAACGACATCTTCCGCGGCCGCAGTCCTGAGGAGCGGCGGCAGCGCGTCTTCGGCGGCCAGGTGGCCGGGCAGGCGCTCGTCGCCGCCGGGCGCACCGTGCCCGCGAACCGGCCCGTCCACTCCCTGCACGCCTACTTCATCCGTCCGGGCGATCCGCTGGTCCCGATCGTCTACACCGTCGACCGGGTCCGGGACGGCCGGTCCTTCACCACGCGGCGCGTCACCGCGGTCCAGCACGGCAAGGCGATCTTCACGCTGTCGGCGTCGTTCCAGATTCCCGAGGAGGGGCCCGTCCACCAGGCCGGGATGCCGGACGCCCCCGCGCCCGAGACGCTGCCGGACGGCCTGGCGCGCCTGACGCCGCTGTTCGGGGAGGTCGGGGCGCGGGAGTTCGTGACGCGGCGGCCGTTCGACATCCGGCACGCGACGCCGCTGACGTGGGAGGCGGCGAAGGACCCGTCGCTGGCGACCCCCGAGTCGAAAGTGTGGCTGAAGGTCGACGGCGAACTGCCGGACGACCCGCTCCTGCACGTGTGCCTGATGACCTACGCGTCGGACATGACGCTGCTCGACACCGTCCTGCTCAACCACGGCCTGGCCTGGGGGGACAAGCGGACGATGGGCGCCAGCCTCGACCACGCGATGTGGTTCCACCGGCCGTTCCGCGCCGACGACTGGCTGCTGTACTACCAGGACACCCCGTTCGCCGGCGGTGCGCGGGGGCTGGCCCGCGGCCAGGTCTTCACCAGGTCGGGGGAACTTGTCGTGTCCGTGATGCAGGAGGGGCTCGTCCGGGTCGCGGACTCGCCACGGCAGTGATCTGCGGGTCTCCCGGGAGTGTTCGACGCTTCCCGGACGGCGCGGGTTCCGCGGGAAAAGGGTGAAGTGACCCACAAAACCGCAGGTCAAAAATATCTTGTTGATTCTGCGGAGTCCCCGTACGCTCGAACGCGAGCAATCAACCGGCCCGCCGGTGTGGATCTTGAATCCGCCGGTGCGGCCCGAGTAGCCAGGAAGGTGGTGTGCAGTCCGGTGATCAGCACGTTGTTCAAATCCGCGTCGTCCTGGACCGCCGCCTGCCCTGGCGTCTCGATCCCCGATGGCCCCGCCGCGTATTCCGCGGCGTCCGGCGTGCGACTGCGCGATTCCCGCGGCATGCGGAGCATGCGCGGCGCGAATCTGCGTGATCTGCACTTTGCGCAGCGAATCCAGGACGACCAGGGGCGAAGTGTCCTCGAACACCTTCTTGAGGGCACGAGCGTCCCGGCTCCGGCCACGGCCCACGTGGGCGTCACCGTCAAGGGTGGCGTGTCGGGTCCGTATCCCTGGAGGCGACCGGCCTAGCGAATAGGCCGGCACAGCCCCCAGGCCGCGGATCCCAACCGGATCCGCGGCCTTCTTCTTTGCCCAGACAACCCACTGACACGCCCGTTGAGATCCAACGAGAGGAACAAGGGTGACTGTGATGCAGGGGGCACTCGCAGTAAGCGAGGAGGACCTCACTCTTCCGTGCCGGACCGACCCGGAGCTGTTCTTCGCCGAGGCTCCCGCCGACGTCGAGCTCGCCAAGGCCCTGTGCCTGGAGTGCCCGCTTCGCAGGGAGTGCCTCGCAGGCGCGCTCGAGCGCAAGGAGCCCTGGGGCGTCTGGGGCGGCGAGCTGTTCGTCCGCGGTGTGATCGTCCCGCGCAAGCGGCCGCGTGGCCGTCCGCGCAAGCACCCGCGGCCGGACGAAGTGACCGTGTGAGCACGCCGGCACACGACCGCAGCAACCCCGGAGGCGCGGCCCCCGCGCGGGGACCGCGCCTCCGGGCGCCGGGAGGGAACACGATGATGACCGTTCAGCCGCGGGAGATCTGCACGGCGCAGGTCCCCAGTGAAGACGAGAAGACCTTGCCCGGCCAGAACCCGTCCAGCGAACGAATACCCGGGGCCGTGCCCGACGACCTGGCGGCCCGTGTCCGCGTGCTGCGGCGTGCGCGCCGCGACGCCCGGACCAGGGCGTCACGGGTGCGGCGCGTCCTGCTCGCACCGGCGGCGCCGGCGGCGGGCGAGACGTACGGCCGGGCGCCGAGCCCGCACCGGCACTGAGCCCGCGCAGGCGCCGAGCCCTCACAGGCTTCGAGCCCGCGCCGGTCGCAGGCCGCCGTCCGTCCTTCTTTGGATGGTTTGGCGGACGGCGTGCCTCCCCGCGGGCGGCTGGAGCGCGCCCGGTGGCCCACTTCACCGGACGCGCGAAGAGCGGGGCCCCGCGCACCACATCAGTGCGCGGGGCCCCGCTGAGCTTTGTTTCCTTCGGGTTCAGCCTGAGACGAGCTCGCCGTCCTCGTCGTCGGCGAAGCCGGGCACCCATTTCAGCGACTCGGCGCGGGCCGGGATCTCGCAGTCCAGCTGGCACAGCACGCCGGTGCCCGCCGACAGCACCCGGTGGATGATCACATAGTCGGGCGGCAGGTTCAGCTGCCGGACGACGTTGGACGGCCGCAGGTCGGTGACCTGGACGGCCATGTCGCGCAGCCACTCGCGGTTGAACTTGAACGTCTCGGTGACGAACGGCTCGGTCACCGGGGCCAGGAACGCCTGGAGCGACTCGGCGTCGATCTCGACGCCCTCGCGGATGAAGTCCTCCCGGCGCAGCGCCTGCTCGATCTCGTCGATGTCGGCCATCGTGCCGATCCGCAGGAGCAGGCCGAGCCGCTCCTGGAAGCCGCCGGGGATGCGGTCGACGGCGCCGAAGTCCATGACGCCGAGCCGGCCGTCGTCCAGCAGCCGGAAGTTCCCGGGGTGCGGGTCGCCGTGCAGCATCCCGGACCGCTTCGGCCCGGAGAGCAGGAAACGGCAGTACAGCAGGGCCGCGTGGTTGCGGGTCTCCGGATCGCCATCGCTGATGATCTTCGAGAGGGGGGTGCCGTCGATCCACTCGCTGATCAGGATGTTGCCGTCCTGCGCGATGACCTCGGGAATGTAGAAGTCCGGGTCGTCCGCGTAGGCCGCCCGGAAGATCATCTGGGATTCGGCCTCGATCGTGTAGTCGAGTTCCTCGACCACCCGCTCCTTGAGCTCGGCGAGCATCGACTTGACGTCCAGTCCGGGCATCAGCACGCCGAACATCCGGCCGAGCCGGGCGAGCTGGTTGAAGTCGCTGATCAGCGCCTTGCCGGCGCCGGGGTACTGCACCTTCACGGCGACGGCGCGGCCGTCGTGCCAGACGGCGCGGTGCACCTGGCCGATGGACGCGGCGGCGGCCGGCTCGTCGTCGAACGACGCGAAGTAGTCACGCCAGTCCTCGCCGAGGAACTCGGCCAGGACCTTGTGGACGGTGCCGGCGGGCAGCGGGGGAGCGGCCTCCTGCAGCTTGGTGAGCGTCGCGCGGTACGGGCCGGCGATCTCCGGCGGCAGCGCCGCCTCGAAGATCGACAGCATCTGGCCGAGCTTCATCGCCCCGCCCTTGAGCTCGCCGAGCACCTTGAACAGCTGCTCGGCGGTGCGCTGCTGGATCTCCGTCGCGACGGCCTCGGCGGGCTTGCCGAAGGTGCGCTTTCCCATGCCGAGTGCGGTGCGACCCGCGAAGCCGATGGGGAGGGACGCCAGCTTTGCTGACCGCGTCACCGCGCGGCGGGGAAGATCGCTCACGCGGACCATTGTCGGTGATCGAGTGTCGTTCACGCCACAATCACCGGGGACTATCGTCGGCCCCCGAACCGGCGCACGGCTGTGACCTGCAACAATGTGGTAAGTGTGCGCTTTCTCACGCCGAGTGACGGGCACGTTCCGGGCTTCCCGGGGGCCCGCGGAAGGCGCCGGGCCTGGGAAGGCCCTGTTTCCGGGGCCCCGGCGGAGAGGGCGCCGCGGCGCGCGCGGTACGGTGCGGGCCATGTCCGAAGAGTCCTCCGGTGTGCTGCTGGTCGAACGACGCCCCGACGGCATCGCCGTCCTGACGCTGAACGATCCCGGCCGCCGCAACGCGATGTCGGACGAGATGACCGCCGCGTGGAAGACGGCGATCGAGGACCTCCGCGCCGACGCGCGGGTCCGCTGCGTCGTGGTGACCGGGACGGGCGGCGCGTTCAGTTCCGGTGGCGACCTCTCCTGGCTCGCCGACACCAACGCCGTCGCCGTCCCCGCCCTGCGCGACCGGATGCTGACCTTCTACCGGACGTGGCTGACGGTCCGCGGCCTTGAGGTCCCGACGATCGCCGCAATCAACGGGCACGCCGTCGGCGCCGGGCTGTGCCTCGCCCTCGCCTGCGACCTGCGGTACGCGGCGTCCGACGCCAAGCTCCTCGCCCCGTTCACCGCCCTCGGACTGCACCCCGGAATGGCCGCGACCTGGCTGTTCCCCGAGGTGGCGGGGCTGCCGCTGGCCCGCGAGATGCTGCTGGCCGGACGGGCCCTCACCGGCGACGAGGCCGCGCGGCACGGACTGGTCAACCGCGCCGTCCCGCGCGAAGACGTCCTGGCCGAGGCGCTCACCGTCGCCGAACGGGTCGCCGCGCAGGCACCTGTCGCGACCCGGCTCACCAAGGTCGCCCTGTCGAACGGAGGCCACCCCGACATGGAGTCGGCGCTGCGCTGGGAATCGCTCGCGCAGCCGGTCACGATGTCGTCCGCCGACATGCTGGAGGGGCTCACGGCACAGCGCGAGAAGCGCAGCCCGCGATTCACCGGCGAATGACACACGCGGGCACACCATCGCCCGCGGTTGGCGTACCCCTGAACGGCTCGTTAAAACATAGGGTCTGACCTGCGCTAACATCAAACACCCCCTATGGGGGGCGCAAAATTTCGAGTACGGTTCAGGCGTGCCCCCTAACGTTGAGGTCCGCCGAAGCGCCAGGCGCCGGCGAACCGTGTCCGCCTACCGCGACGGCGACAAGGTGGTGGTGATGGTTCCGTCCAGGCTCAGCAAGGCCGAAGAGGAACAGTGGATCGCGACCATCCTTGAGCGGCTCGAGGAGCGCGAACGCCGACGGCGGCCCACCGACGCCGACCTGCAGGCGCGGGCCCGGGACCTGTCCCGCCGCTACCTCGACGGCCGTGCCGACCCGGTCAGCGTCCGCTGGGTCGCCAACCAGCGCACCCGCTGGGGATCGTGCACCCCCGACGACGGCACCATCCGCCTGTCCACCCGCCTGCGCGGCATGCCCGCCTGGGTCGTCGACTACGTCCTCGTCCACGAGCTGGCGCACCTGCTCATCCCCGGGCACGGCGCCGACTTCTGGGAGCTGGTCGGCAACTACCCGAAGGCCGACCGCGCCCGCGGCTACCTGGAGGGCGTCGCCGCCGCCGCGCACCTGCCCCTCGAGGCGGACGCGCCCGACGGCGAGGTCGTCGGCGGGTCCGGCGCGGGGGACATCCACCACGGGGACGGCCTGCACACCGGCGGCGAGTTCCCGCACGAGGTCGCCGGGTGACCGACGCCCCGGCGCGGGTGACGGCGGTCGACGGGGCCTCGTCCCGCTTCGCCGCGGTGCTGTCGCGGCCCGCCCGGCAGGCGGACGTCCCGCCCGGCATCGACCCGGACGAGCTCCGGCTCGCCATGCTCGAAGACACCTACGAGGTCGTCGCCGGGCTGGAACTGGTGACGTCCGCCCTCGTCCTCGACCCACCGGACCAGCCGGACGCCGAGGCCGTGACCTGGCCCGGCACGCCGATCGTCCGGGAAGCGACCCTCGCGGGCGCGTTCGCGGCCCTGCACGCCCTCGGCGCCGACGCCGCCGCGCTCGTCGCGCCGGATGCCCCCGACCTGCCGCCGCTGCTGATCGGCAAACTGTTCCGCGCCGTCGGCAGCGCCCCCGCCGCCGCCTGCCAGGCCGACGGAGCCACGGAGCCGGACGGGCTGGTCGCCCTGGCCGCGCGGCTGCCCCTCCCGGAATGGCTGGCCGGCGCCCTCCAGGACGTCGATCTCGACACCCCCGACGCGCTGGCCCGGCTGCGCGCCGCCGCCCCGCGCCCCGGCCTGGTCCCGCAGGGGCCCGCCTGGCACCGCCTCCGCACCGCCGGTGACCTGCGGCTTCTCGATCCGGGGCTGGAAGGCTGGGAGAACACCCGGGCGCTGCTCGAAGGCCACCCGCTCAGCTCTTGACGGCGCGGGCGACCAGGGCCCGGACGGCGTCGTCGGTGGGCTCGGGAAGATCGCCCACCGGGAACCAGCCGAGATCGTCGGACTCGTCGCTCACCTGGTGCCGCGCGCGTTCTGGGGCGATCGCGACGTACTGGACGTCGAGATGCCAGGTGCCCTGCGGATGGCAGCGGACCTGGTGCCGGTCCAGCTGGACGGGCTCGGGCAGCAGCCGCAGACCCCGGATGCCGGACTCCTCCGTCGCCTCCCGCAGCGCCGCGCCCGCAAGTGTGACATCGCCCGGCTCGCAGTGCCCGCCGAGTTGCAGCCACGCCTTGACCTTCGCGTGCAGGGTCAGCAGCACCCGCGTCCGGGACGCGTCGAGCACCGCGGTGCTGGCGGTGATGTGCCCGGCCGCGCACTCCCGCCACATCCCGTCCGCCGGATGTTCCTCCAGGTGCCGCAGGAACTCCAGCCGGGCCTTCTCCTGCCCGGGATCGGGCGCCTGCCAGGACGACAGGACCCGCACGGCGTCCGCGTACAGGAACCCCGGAATCAGCGAACGCGCACCCAGAGGCCGGACGCCATGGGACGTCGCGCCCGTGGACTCCCGTTGAGGCTCCCCGGCGGCCGGATCGGCGGGCGGCGTCGAGGACCCCGTTTCCGCGTCCGGGCGTTCACCGCCGGACTCCGCGTCCTGCCGCCCGCGCCCCCTGCCCGGCGTCCGCCTCACGTACGGCCCATGCGGGGGTAGCGGGAGTTCGCGGGGCGGCGGCGCCGGCGCTCCTGGTCGACCGGCCGGTGCCAGCACAGGCTCGCGCGCGCGACCCGCCGCCTGATCGCGTTCGTGGACGACCCCGGCGCGTACCGGCAGCCGTTCACGCGCGACTCACGCGACCGGCTCATGCGCGGGGCCCGCCGTCGTCCGGGCCCGCGTCCCCGCCGGGGCCCTCGTCCTTGCCGGGCTCACCGTCCCCGCCGGGCTCATCGCCCCCGCCGGGGTGTTCGCCCTTGTCGTCCGGCTTGCCGGGCTCGTCTTCGTCCGGCTTGGTGAGCCTGGACAGGTCCAGGTCGGACAGGCCCTCGATCTCGTCGCGGCCGTGCACGAACCCGTCCGGGTCGTCGAGATCGTCGGACGTCGGCAGCAGGTCGGGATGGTCCCACACCGCGTCACGGCCCTGCGTGCCGCGCACGTCGGTGAGGGTCCGCCACAGCGTCGCGGCCTCGCGCAGCCGGCGCGGCCGCAGTTCGAGACCGACGAGCGTCGCGAACGTCCGCTCCGCCGGGCCGCCGGTCGCGCGCCGCCGCCGCACCGCCTCGGCCAGCTTCACCGAACCGGGCAGCCGCCCCTGCGCAGCCTCGTTGACCACGGTGTCGACCCACCCCTCGACGAGCGCGAGGGTGGTCTCCAGGCGGGCCAGCGCCGCCTTCTGCCGCGGCGACTCCTCCGGCTGAAGCTGGATCTCGCCGCCGAGCGCCTCCTGGAGGGCCTCCGGGTTGCTCAGGTCGAGGCCCTGGACGGCCTGCTCGATGCCCGACAGGTCGACGGTGATGCCGCGCGCGTACTCTTCGACCGCGCCCAGCAGATGCGAACGCAGCCACGGGACGTGCGCGAAAAGCCGCTGGTGGGCGGCCTCGCGCAGCGCCAGGTACAGCCGGACCTCGTCGCCGGAGACCTCCAGGCCCGAGCCGAACGCCTCGACGCCCGCGGGCAGCAGCGCGCCGACGCCGTCCGGCGCCAGCGGCAGGCCTACGTCGGCCGAACCCGTCACCTCGCGGGCCAGCGCCCCGAGCGCCTGCCCGGCCTGGCCGCCGACCATCGCCCCGGCCATCTGCTTGACCATCCCGATCAGCGGGCCGGCCATCGCCTGCATGTCGGCGGGCATCTCGCCGCCGCCGAGGGCGCCGCCCATGGACTCGACCATGCGGGTCGCGATCGGGTCGCACACCTTCGCCCACACGGGAAGGGTCTGCTCGATCCATTCGGACCGGCTCCACGCCTGCGGCGTCCGGATTCCGGCGGGCAGCGTCGTCTTCTCGTCCAGCCACAGGTCGGCCAGGCGCAGCGCCTCCTCGACCTGGCGGCGCTCGGCGTCGACGACCGACGGGTCGCCCTGCTCGACCACCTGGTGCCGCGCGATGTTCTTGGCCAGATCCCAGTTCAGGGGGCCGCCGCCCGCGCCGCCCGCACCCTGGCCGCCGATCATGTCCGCGAACCGGTGCAGCATGTCGGCGAACTGCGCCATGTCGCCGCCCATGCCCTTGAATGGATCCTGGGGCCGGTCGTCGTCGTCACCGTTGCCGGGACGGTTGAAGCCGAAAGGAGTGTCACTCATCGGATCGCCCCTGGGATGCATGATGGGCTCATATCCGCAACGTTAGCCGGTTCCGGCAAGGTCGCGTACTCAAGGAAGGGGGCACCCCCGTGGCAACGGGCAAGGTTCGCCCTCGGCGTAGCAAGGGCCCGGTCGTCGCCGTCACCGGCGCGGCCACCGGCACGGGGCGGCTGCTGGCCGCCCGGCTCGCCGACAGGGAAGAGATCCGCAAGGTCGTCGCCATCGACGCGCACCGCGGCGACGTGCCTGGGGTCACATGGCGGGTCGTGGACATCCGGGACCCGCTGCTCTCGGGCCGGCTCTCGGACGTGGACGTGATCGTCAACCTGGACGTCGAGTACTCCCCGGACGTGGACCCCCGCGCCCGCCGCACCCACAACGTCCGCGGCGCCCAGACCGTGGTGACCGCCGCCGCGGCCGCCCGCGTCCGCCGCGTGGTCCTCGTCACGTCCGCGATGGTGTACGGGGCCGGGCCCGGCAACGAGGTGCCGCTCGCCGAGGACGCGCCGCTGCTCGCCGAGGCCGACGCCAGCATCGCCGGCGACCACCTGGAGATGGAGGAGCTCGCCGCGACCGCGCCGGTCACCCACCCCGGCCTGGACGTCACCGTCGTCCGTCCCGCCGCGCTCGCCGGGCCCGGCGTGGACACCTTCGTCACCCGCCACTTCGAGGCGCCGCGGCTGCTGTCGGTCAAGGGCAGCACGCCCGGCTGGCAGTTCTGCCACATCGAAGACCTCGCGTCCGCCCTGGACGTCGTCGTCACCTGCGAGGTGACCGGGCCCGTCGCGGTCGGCGGCGAAGGCTGGCTCGGCCCCGACGAGGTCACCGAGATCACCGGCAAGCGCACCTTCGAGCTGCCCGCCGCCCTCACGTTCGGGACGGCGCAGCGGCTGCACCGCCTCGGCATGACCCCGGTGCCCGCCACCGACCTGCACTACGTCGCCTACCCGTGGGTCGTGGACTGCGCGCGGCTGCGGGCCGCCGGCTGGAAACCGCTCCACGACAACGCGGCCTCGCTGCGCGCCGTGATGGACGAGACCGCGGGACGGCACGCCGTCGTCGGACGCCGCGTCGGCGGCAAGGAGGCCACCGTGGCGACCGCCGCGGGCGCCACCGTCGCCGCGATCGGCGCGGCCGCCGCCATCCGCCGCGCCCGCAAACGCCGCCGCTGACACCGGCCCGACCGAGCCGGGCGTGACCGAGCCGGGCGTGATCGAGCCGGGCGTGACCGGGGCCGGCCCCACCGGGGCCGACACCGCAGAGCCCGCCCCTGCCGCATCAGCGGCGGGAGCGGGCTCTGGGGCGCCTTGTCTCAGCTTCCCGATGGTGTCGCGCTCGGCGAACCGGATGGACTGGGCGAACCGGACGGGCTCGGCGAGGCCGCCGGCGCGGGCTGTCCCGCCGCCGCCAGCGCCGCCTGCGCGTCCTTGATCCGCTTCCAGGCGTCGCCCATCGCCGGGTAGTCCCCGTTCTTCTGGGCGCTCTCGTAGTCCGTCACGGCCTTCTGCAGATCCGCGATCGCCTTCTGCGCCGCCGCGCTCAGCTGCGGCGGCTGATCGCCGCCCTCGTCGTCCGGTGGCGTCTCCGGCGGCGGTGCCGTACTCGTGCCGCCGAGGACCTGCTTCAACGCGTCGTCGAGGGTGTCGGCGGCGGCGATCTTGTCGCCGTACCGCACCAGGATCTTGCCGAGGATCGGGTACGGCTGCTGCTCCGCACCGCCCGCGGCCTTCGTGTACATCGGCTCGACGTACAGCAGGCTCCCCCCGAACGGGATCGTCAGCAGGTTGCCGGGCACGGTCTTCGTGCCGCCCTGTCTCAACGCGAACAGGTCGGCCTTCACCTGCGTGTCCGTCTCGAACGAGTTCTGGACCTGACCGGGTCCCGCCGGTTGCGCGTTGCGCGGCATCTGCAGGACCTGGATCTGCCCGTAGTCCTTGCCCGGTGTCGATCCGACCGCCATGAACGCGGCCAGCTGCGGGTTGTCACGCGGGTTGAACACCGTCGTCAGCGAGAACGACTCGGCGTCCTGGCCCGGCATCCGCAGGCTCTGGTAGTACGGCGGCTGCCGCTTGCCCTGGTTGGCCGGGTCCTGCGGCACCTCCCAGAAGCCCTCGCCGTTGTAGAACGCCGACGGGTCCGTCACGTGGTACTTCGCAAGGATCGTCCGCTGAGCCTTGAACAGGTCCAGCGGGTAGCGGAAGTGGGCCTCCAGCTCGGGCGGGATCGACGAACGCGGCTGGACGGTGTCGTCGAACACCTTCATCCACGTCTTGGTGATCGGGTCGTTCTCGTCCCACTGGTACAGGTGCACGGTGCCGTCGTAGGCGTCCACCGTGGCCTTGACCGAGTTCCGCATGTAGTTGATGTGGTCGTCGGCCTGCCGCGCCACCGCCGACCGCGTGTCGGTGATGGTGTCGCGGGTCGCCTCCGCGAGGCTCATCTCCGCCGAGTACGGGTAGCTGTTGGACGTCGTGTAGCCGTCCAGGATCCACAGGATGCGGCCGTTGACCACGGCCGGGTACGGGTCGCCGTCCAGCGTGAGCCACGGCGCCGCCTTCTGCACCATCTCCCGCGGCGAGCGGTCGTACAGCAGCTTGGCGTTCTCGTTGATCGCGCCGGACAGCAGGAGGTTCTTGTCCTGGAACTTCGCCGAGTACAGCAGCTTGTTGAAGAACGAGTCGATCGGGACGCCGCCCTGCCCGTCATAGTTGCTGCTCTGCTGCCCCGACGCGCTGTTGTCGGGGTAGTTCAGCTCCTGCTGGCCGCGTCCGCCGACCACCGAGTACGCGGCCGAACGCTCCCCGAAGTAGATCTCCGGCCGCTCCAGCTTGATCTTCTGGTCGGGGGACACGGGCATGTTCTTGGTGACGAAGTCGGGCACGCCGCCGTTGGCGAAACGGTCCCCGTACGCGGACACGAACCCGTATCCGTGCGTGTAGACCATGCGGTCCTTGACCCAGCTGCGCTGACCCTCGGGCGCGCCCGACAGCTCGCGGAGCGCGACGATCGTGTCGACCAGCTTGCCGTCCACCTTGTAACGGTCGACGTCCAGGGTGTCGGGGAACTGGTAGAACGGCCTGATCCGCTGAAGCTGCTGGAACGTCTCGCCCACCACGTTCGGGTCGAGCACGCGGACGCCGCCGAGCTTGTCGGCCTCCTCCTGAAGCTTCTTCTCGTCGGTGACCGGCTCCTGCCCGTACGGGACGACCTTCGCGCCGTTCACCCCGTAGGCCGCGCGGGTCGCCTCGATGTTGCGCGTGATGAACTCGCGCTCCTTGGCCAGCTCGTCCGGCTTGACCTGGAACTGCTGGATCAGCAGCGGGTACACCCCGCCCAGCAGGATCGCCGACAGCACCAGCAGCGTGAACCCGACGCCGGGCAGCATCATGCCCCGGCGCAGCAGATTGCCGAAGAACATCGCGGCGCACAGCAGCGCGATGACCGCGAGGATCGTCTTGGCCGGCAGCAGCGCGTTGACGTCGGTGTACGACGCGCCGCTCGCCACCCCGCGTTCGGAGTGCACCAGCCCGTACCGGTCGAACCAGTAGGCGAACGCCTTCAGCAGGATGAACACGCCGAACAGCACCGACAGGTGGGCCCGCGCGGGCGGGCTCGCCTTGTCACCGGGACCCTGCAGCCGCAGCCCGCCGTACAGGTAATGCACCATCACCGCGGCGACGATCGACAGGATCACCGTCGCGAAGACCACGCCGAGGACGAGCCGCAGGAACGGGTACGTGAAGACGTAGAACGATATGTCCTTGTGGAACTGCGGGTCCTCCACGTTGAACGGCGTCCGGTTCAGGAACGCCAGCCACACCGGCCACTGCCCCGCCACCGACGAGCCGGTCAGCAGCCCGAGCAGCCCCAGCAGCGACCAGGCGATCAGCCGCCGGCGCGGATCGATCACCGCCCGGTAGCGCTCCAGACCCTGCTGCTCCACCGACAGCGGCCGGTACGCGGGCCGCAGCCGGTACGCCACCGCCACGTTCGCGCCGACCACCAGCGTCATCAGCAGCGCCGCCCCGAAGAACAGCACCACCTTCGCCTGAAGCTGGGTCGTGTAGACGTCGGAGAAGCCGATGGAGCGGTACCAGAGCAGGTTCGTATACGTCGCCGTGAAGACCATGAACACGACCAGCAACACCGCGAACACCACCAGAATCGGCAGCATCAGCCGTGTCCGTCCGGTTCCGAGCCGGCGCCCGAAACCGGGAGTCCGGAAGGTCAAGAGGCCCCTCCGATCGAGATCTCGCCCACCGGCCGCCCGCCGGTGCTGTAGATGCAACTTACCGACTCACGCGGGGGTTCCCGCACCTACCCGTGTCGAATGTGGGAAAGATGGCCCCGTGAGTCTTCTGGAAGAAGTCGTGCTGGACCTTGAACGTCACTCGGCGCAGGAGGGCTGGGACAGCGCCCCGCGCCTCTACGCCCTCGTCCGGAGCACCGAACTGCGCCGAGCCGAACCCGACCTCGCCGACCAGCTCGGCCTGCCCCCGGATGCGGACACTCTAGCCGCACTCGAACAGCCCGCCCTACCCGATCGGGACGCCGTCGAGGAAGCCCTCGCCTCCATTGCCTGGCCCGAAGCCGTCGAAGGTTGCGCCCTCGTCATGGAACGCGTCGTCCTGCCCCCCGAAGTCGAGGACGACATCCCCGAGGACGAGGCCGAGGCCGCCGAGTTCGCCGCGACCCACCCGGGACGCGAAGACGTGCGCATGGTCGTCGGCGTCCTGCGCGACGGCGCCCGGCACTCCGCCCTCCGCCTGCGCCGCCACGACACCGACGACGAAGTCCTCACCGGCCCCGACCTCGTCCCGGCCCTCGCCGAAGCCCTCGCCGCCACCTTCGAACCGGACGAACCCGCCGCCCCCGCAGAGGGGTAGCCTGCGGAGCGTGAGCCACGACGGTGTTGACGGACGCGTTGTTGACCGAGACCGCCCCGACACGGACGGCGTCATCCGGCTGATCGGCGTGCGCGACGCGCCCCTGTCCGTCGACGAGGTGTTCGCCGCCGTCGGCGCCCCCGGCGCCGGCGGCGTGGCCGTCTTCGCCGGCACCGTCCGCGACAACGACCACGCCCGCGCCGTCACCGGCCTCGCCTACAGCGCCCACCCCAGCGTCGAACAGGAACTCCGCGCCGTCGCGGAGAAGGTCGCCGCCGACTACCCCGTCCTCGCCCTCGCCGCCGTCCACCGCGTCGGCGACCTGCGGATCGGCGACATCGCCGTCATCGTCGCAGTCTCCTGCCCGCACCGAGCCGAAGCGTTCGCCGCCTGCCGCCGGCTCATCGACGACCTCAAGGCGCACGTCCCCATCTGGAAGCACCAGACCTTCGCCGACGGCGGCGACGAATGGGTCGGGGCCTGTTGAGCGCCCCGACCGCATAGAGTTTCCGGCATGTCTCGTCGTGCCGCCACGCTCACCGTCGCGAGCGTGATCATTCTCGTGCTCGCCGTCGTCGGCTCAGCCATGCCGGTGCCGTACGTCGCGCTGATGCCCGGGCCCACACAGAACACCCTCGGCACGAACGACAAGGGCCAGCCGCTGATCCGGATCGACGGCCGCGAGATCTACCCCGCCACCGGCCACCTCAACTTCACGACCGTCACCTACCGCGGCGGCCCCGGCGGACGCATCGACCTGTTCACCGCCCTGCGCGGCTGGCTCGCCGGCGACACCTCCATCGTCCCCGAAGAGACGATCTTCCCCGAGGACGAGTCGCAGAAGCAGATCGACGAAGAGAACACCCGCCAGATGCAGAACTCCCAGCAGAGCGCCGAAGCCGCCGCCCTGCGCCAGCTCGGCATCCCCATCACCACCCGCGTCGTCATCGAGAACGTCCAGAAAGGCCGACCCGCCGACGGCGTCCTCAAGCCCGGCGACGAGATCACCGCACTGAACGGCGCCGAGGTCACCGGCGTCTCCCAGATCATCGGCAGCATGGACGACAGCAAGATCGGCGAACCGGTCACCCTCACCTACAAGCGCGGCGGCAAGGAGTACAAGGCCACCATCAAGACCGTCGCCGACCCCTCCGGAGAACGCCCCGTCGTCGGCATCGTCCTCTCCGACCAGTACAAGTTCCCGTTCAAGATCGACATCAGCGTCGGCGACATCGGCGGCCCCTCCGCCGGCCTCATGTTCAGCCTCGCCATCATCGACAAACTCACCCCCGGCCCCCTCACCGGAGGCAAATTCATCGCCGGCACCGGAACGATCACACCCGACGGCGAAGTCGGCCCCATCGGCGGCATCCAGCAGAAAATGATCGCCGCCCGCCAGGCCGGCGCCACGATCTTCCTCACCCCCGCCGACAACTGCGCCGACGCCGGCACCGCCCGCCCCGACGGCCTGCGCCTCGTCCGCGCCGACACCCTCCAAGGCACCCTCAACGCCATCAACGCCATCAACTCCGGCAAAGGCGACGTCCCCGCCTGCACCAAATAATCCGCCCCACCCGCCCCACCACGACCAGACCACCCCTCGCCATGCCATAGACTTGAACCATCACCGCGGGGTGGAGCAGTTCGGTAGCTCGCTGGGCTCATAACCCAGAGGTCGCAGGTTCAAATCCTGCCCCCGCTACGGGTCCTGGGGTTCGTGTGGTCAGCGCGCTTTGCGCTTTCCCGCGGGCCCCTTCGCCGTCTTCCGGGGGGCGACCCCCCGGAGCCCCCCGGTTCCTCCGCCATCCCCCACCCGCCCGCCCCTGGGGCTCCGCCCCTATCCCCCCTGGGCTTGGGGTTCATACCTTTCCTCGGCCTTGGGCTCTGCCCCGGTCCTGGGTTCCCCCGTAGGCCGCCCCGGGCTTGCAGGGCCCGTTCCTGTCATGGCGCGCCCGGTTTAGATCCGTTGGCTCCATGTCGTGGTGAGGGTGTTGTTGAGCTTCTGAGGTTTATGGGTCTCCGTCTTGCCGGGCGGCTTGGTTGTTGTCGGTGCCGCCATGGGGTTTTCGGCTCAGGTTTCGGGTGGGGCCTTGTGGTTGTTTGGCGGGGCCAGGTGGGGGGCGAGGGTTAGGGCCAGGTGGAGGGTTAGGCGGTCTTGGCCGTTTGTGAGGGTCAGGGACGTCAGGGTCTCTATGCGGCGCAGGCGGTGGTAGAGGGTCTGGCGGTGGATGTTCAGGGTCTGGGCCGTCTTCTGGATGTTGCCGGCCAGGTCCAGGTAGGTGCGGGCCGTTTCGGCCAGTTCCGGGTTCTGTAGCAGGCGGTGCGTGCCGGGGGTCTGGGTCGACTGGGTCAGGGCCTCGTCGCCTGCGGTGCGCAGGAGGCGTAGGACGCCCAGGGACGTCCAGTGGCGGGTTTCGCCGGGGGCGGCGGTGCGGGCGGCCACGCGGGCGCGGAGCCAGCCCTCGTGGACGTGGTCGAGGGTCGGGCACGGGGAGTGGACGCCGGCCTGGACGGGGGCGCCGTGCTCTTCGAGGAGATGGCGCGCACGGTCGATGGTGGTGGGGGCTGAAGCCGTGGCCGGGATCAGCAGGATGTGGTCGCGTTGCCAGAAGGTGGTCAGGACGGAGTGGGGGAGCAGCCAAGGGTTGAGGGGTTCGGCGGTCGGGGTGCGCAGGACCGCGACGGTGAAGGGCGGATCTGCGGCTCCCGCGCTCGTCAGGTCGTCGGCCGCCTGGGTTCGGGCGTCGGGGTGGGTCGAGAGGAGGTCGGCGACCTTCCAGCCGAGGTCGTCGCGTTCCCTGGCCTGGCGGGCCATGAGCAGGGCGGCGCGGTCGCAGAGGGGCATCGCGCGGGCGGCCTGGGCGGGGGTGATGCGCTCCTGGTCGTCCAGGAGCCAGAGGTAGCCGTACGTGACGTTGTTCCAGCGGACGGGCAGGCACAGGCGTCCGAGCTGGCCCAGCGAGACATCGGCCGGGATGCGGACGGGGCCGGTGGCGCGGGCGATGCCGTGGCGTTCGAAACGGGCGCGGACGGCGTCGGTCGCGCGGCGGTGCAGGATCGAGTCCACCCGGACGGGGTCGATGGTGTCGCCGTGGGCGGCGTAGGCGACGAGGTGGAAGTCGCGGTCCTCCAGAGTGGCGGGGGCGCGGAGGAGGTCTGCCGCGTGTTCCGCGATCTCCTGGAGGTCCATCGGAGTGTCCTTCGTACGTTTGTATGAAGAAGTCGGTGCCTGAAAGTGGCATTTGACTATACGGGGCGGGGGTGGAGTCCTCCTAACGTGCGAGGTGTGCTTCGGCGTTGGAGGTTCCGGTGGTCAGTTCTGTTCTCCTGGCGGCCGCGCGCAGCGGGCGGGTACGTGATCTGGTGACTTCCGTGCCCCTGACCAGGGGTGTCGTCGACCGGTTCGTCGCCGGGGACGATCTTGACAGTGCGGTCGGCGTCGTCCGGGAGCTGGGGGCGGACGGGCTGGAGGTCACTCTTGATCATTTGGGGGAGGACACCAGGGATCCGGAGCAGGCGCAGGCGACCAGGGACGCGTATCTGGAAATGTTCTCCGCTCTGGGGGAGCAGGGGCTCGCGGGTGGTGCCGATGCGTCGGTGAAGTTGTCGGCCCTCGGACGGGCGCTCGGCGGTGATCTCGCGCTTGATCACGCCCGGGAGATCTGCGCCGCGGCCGGGCGGGCCGGGATGACGGTCACCCTGGACATGGAGGACCACACGACGGTCGACTCGACCCTGGAGATCTTCGGCAAGCTCCGCGTCGACTTCCCGCGGGTGGGCGTCGCGATCCAGGCGATGCTGCGGCGCAGCGAGGGCGACCTCCGGGAACTGGCTGGGGCGCGGGTGCGGCTGGTCAAGGGCGCTTACGCGGAGCCCGCGTCGGTCGCCTACCAGGGCAGGCGTGAAGTCGACCTCGCTTACGCGCGAGGGTTGCGGACGCTGATGCGGGGCGACGGCTACCCGATGGTCGGCAGCCATGATCCGCGGATGATCGAGATCGCGCTGGCGCTGGCCGCCGGGAGGCCGCCGGATTCCTACGAGTTCCAGATGCTCTACGGGGTCCGGGCGGCCGAGCAGCGGCGGCTCGCGGCGGGCCACCGGATGCGCGTCTACGTCCCGTACGGGGCCGACTGGTACGGCTACTTCATGCGGCGCCTGGCCGAGCGGCCCGCCAACCTCGTCTTCTTTCTCCGTTCGTTCGTTTCCCGCTGACCAGGAGGTTCCCTTTCATGGACGCCGTGACCAATGTTCCGCCGCCGGTGAACGAGCCGGTGCGCGGGTACGCCCCGGGCAGCGCCGAACGGGCCCGGCTGGAGGCCGTGCTCGCCGGGCTCGCCGCGGAGGCGCCGATCGACCTGCCCATGACGATCGGGGGAGAGCGGCGGCTCGGCGGCGGGACGAAGGTCGCCGTCGTGCAGCCGCACCGGCACGCGTCCGTCCTCGGGACGTTCGGGACCGCGACCGGGGACGACGCGCGCGACGCCGTCGAGGCCGCGCTGAAGGCCGCCCCGGCATGGCGGGCCCTGGCGTTCGACGACCGGGCCGCGATCTTCCTGCGGGCCGCCGACCTGCTGTCCGGGCCGTGGCGGGAGACGCTGCTGGCCGCGACGATGCTCGGGCAGTCCAAGACCGTCCAGCAGGCGGAGATCGACAGCCCGTGCGAACTCGTCGACTTCTGGCGGTTCAACGTGCATTACGCGCGGCGGATCCTCGCCGAGCAGCCGATCAGCGGGCCGGGGGTGTGGAACCGGTCCGACCACCGTCCGCTGGAGGGGTTCGTCTACGCGATCACGCCGTTCAACTTCACCGCGATCGCCGCGAACCTGCCGACCGCGCCCGCGCTGATGGGCAACGTGGTCGTGTGGAAGCCGTCGCCGACGCAGACGTACTCTGCGGTTTTGCTCATGCGGCTCCTGGAGGAGGCCGGGCTGCCGCCCGGCGTCATCAACCTGGTGACCGGTGACGGGCTGGCCGTGTCGGACGTGGCGCTCGCGCATCCCGACCTCGCCGGGATTCACTTCACCGGGTCCACGAAGACGTTCAAGCACCTGTGGAAGACGGTCGGGAACAACATCGAGACGTTCCGCGGGTATCCGCGGCTCGTGGGGGAGACGGGCGGGAAGGACTTCGTCGTCGCCCATCCTTCCGCTGACCGGGGGGTGCTGAAGACGGCGCTGGTGCGCGGGGCCTTCGAGTACCAGGGGCAGAAGTGCTCCGCCGCGTCGCGGGCGTACATCCCGCGGTCGATCTGGGACGGCGGGTTCAAGGAGGAACTCGCCGCCGAGGTCGACGGGCTCACCATGGGGGACGTCGCCGACCTGGCCAACTTCATGGGAGCGGTGATCGACGAGCGGGCCTTCGCCAAGAACAAGGCGGCCATCGACCGGGCCCACGCCGACCCGGGCGTCGACGTCGTGGCCGGCGGAACCTACGACGACTCGGCCGGGTACTTCGTCCGGCCGACCGTCCTCGTGTCCGGCGACCCCGAGAACGAGATCTTCCGGGACGAGTACTTCGGCCCCATCCTCGGCGTCCACGTCTACGAGGACGGGCGGTACGAGGAGATGCTCGCCCAGATGGAATCGGTGTCGCCGTACGCGCTGACCGGCGCCGTGATCGCCGGGGACCGGGCCGCCGCCGCGCACACCGCCGAGGTCCTCCGGTACGCGGCCGGCAACTTCTACATCAACGACAAGCCCACCGGCGCCGTCGTCGGTCAGCAGCCCTTCGGCGGCGCGCGGGCGTCCGGCACCAACGACAAGGCCGGGTCCGTGTTCAACCTGCTGCGCTGGACGTCGCCGCGCTCGATCAAGGAGACGTTCGTCCCGCCGACCGACTACCGGTACCCGCACATGGGTTAGGCGCTCCCGACGCCCGTGGCCGGGAGGGTCACCCAGCCACGGGTGAACGGGGACGAGATCCGTTCGGCCTGCTCCAGGTCCACGCCGACGTTCGGGTGGGCGCGCAAGAGCTCCTCCAGGGCGACGCGGGCCTGGAGCTTGGCCAGATGCGACCCGATGCAGAAATGCACGCCGCTGGAGAAACCCAGGTGGCGCGGGATCTCACGGGTGATGTCCAGTTCGCCCGCCGACGGGCCGAACTCGCGTTCGTCCCGGTTCGCCGACCCGAACAGCATCATCACCTTCTCGCCCGCCGGGATCTCCGTCCCGTGCAGCGTCACCGGCCGTGTCGTCGTGCGGGCGAGCGCCTGCACCGAACCCTCCAGACGCAGGAACTCCATCAGCGCGTTCGGGATCAGGGACGGGTCGGCGGCCAGACGTTCACGCTGGCCGTGGTCGCCGTCCAGGAGCGCCACGGCGTGCGAGACCAGGTTGCCGGTCGTGTCGTTGCCGCCCGCGACCATGACGAAGCAGAAGCCGAGGACGTCCCAGTCGGTGAGGCGCTCCCCGTCCACCTCGGCGGCCGTCAGCGCGCTGATCAGGTCGTCGGACGGATCGGCCCGGCGCGCCGCGATCACGTCGGTGAAGTAGGCGAACATCTCGGCCACCGCCTCGGCCGCACCGCCCTTCATCGCCTTCACGTCGAAGCCGTCGTCCTGCAGGGTCGTCAGCGCGGTCACCCACGGGTCGAACCGCGCCCGGTCGGCCTCCGGGACGCCCAGCAGATGCGCCAGCGCGAACGTGGGGAGCGGCGAGGAGAAGTCCCGGTGCAGGTCGGGCGTCTCGCCGTCGGCCGTCATCTCCTCCATGAGCCTGATCCGGGAACGGACGAACTCGCGGAGCAGGTCTTCGAGCGCCGCCGTCCGGCGCGGGGTGAAACCGTGGCTGATGAGGCGCCGCAGCACCGTGTGGCGCGGCGGGTCGAGCATCACGATCGTCGGGGCCAGGCCGAGCGTGCCGATCTCGTCCGGATAGAACGTCAGGCCCTGCGCGGACGAGAACGTCCCCGCGTCCCGCGTCGCCGCCCAGATGTCATCGAAGCGGGACAGCGCCCAGAACGGCGGATCCGCGTGGCGATGGACGGGATCGTCGTCGCGGAGCCGCCGGTACGCGGGATAGGGATCGGCCTGGAATCCGGGATCGAACGGGTCGTACACGTCCGCCATGGCGCGGGCCTCCGGTACTAACAGGCGTCGTTATTAACGCCCCCTGTTAGTATCATTCCGTGCCCAAAGACGCAACGGCCACCAGAGAACGGCTGCTTCGCGCCGGCGCCCACCACTTCGCCGCCGACGGCATCGACGCCGCCCGCACCCGCGACATCATCGCCACCGCCGGACAAGGCAACGACTCCGCCATCACCTACCACTTCGGCTCCCGCGCCGGACTCCTCGAAGCCATCCTCCGCGCCGGCGTCGCCCGCATGGAACCCGCCCGCACCACCGCCCTCGACCCCGCCGACCTCCACGCCACCGTCGCCGCCATCGTCCACCCCACCGCGGCGGAACTCCGTACTTTCGAAGGGCGCGACTTCCTCCGCATCACCGCCCAACTCGCCGGACGCGCCGGAATCCGCGACCACCGCCCCCCACCCGTCCTCCACGGCACCCGCCTCAACCACCAACTGCACACCCTCGAAACCGCCTGCCGCGCCCGCCTCCCCGAACCCCTCGCCCTCGAACGCATCGCCATGTTCATCGCCTTCCTCACCGCCGCCCTCGCCGACCGCACCGGCCGAACCCGCCCAGGCACCGAAGAAAGCTCCCTCCTCGACCACGACGCCTTCGTCGCCGACCTCACCGCCATGCTCACCGCCGCCCTCCAAGCCCCCGCGCCGGCCGCAACCGGTTTGCCTAACCACCCCCAGCCCCATACAGTTAAGACATCACCGCGGGGTGGAGCAGTTCGGTAGCTCGCTGGGCTCATAACCCAGAGGTCGCAGGTTCAAATCCTGCCCCCGCTACGGATCTGGGATCCCCTGGTCGGGCGTTCGCCCTTCCCGGGGATCCTTCGCTTTTCCCGGGGGGACGACCCCCCGGAGCCCCCCGGCGTCCGCTAACTGGGTGGCCGGTGTCGTTAGCCGGG
>NZ_JBEZGN010000012.1:0-198241 GCF_040650055.1 Spirillospora sp. NPDC048819
TGGGAACCACTCCCGGTCTTCCCATTCTCGTGCGCCGCCGACGATTGCGGGGCCTTCGACGATTTGGAGGGGCATGGACACGGGGTTCACCTCCCAACACCAGAGTCCGTTGCCCTTTAATTGTAGGGGAAGATCACGGTACTGCTGGTGGACAATTTGGACACGCCACATTAATGTCACCGCCCTTTTCTTACGGTCGGCGCCGCCGGGGTAAAGGGGGGACGCTTTTTGTGGTCGGTGGTCGGTGGTGGGTGGTCGTCCCACGGTTTGTGGGTGGCTGAGCGCGGCTTTATCGGGGTTGGGGTGGTTGCTGTGGGTGGGTGGTGGGGGTGGTCCCTGCGGGTGGGTGCGCGGGGTGGGGGTGGTCGCCGGTTGGGGTCACGTTGGTTGCGGTGGTCGGGTTGGGGATGGCTGCTCGGGTGAGGGACGGGTGCGGGGTGCGGCCGCTGCCAAGGGCGCGCTTCGCGCGCGGTCACCGGCGACCCCGGGGTCACCCCATTCGCCGTCGCTGATGGCTTTTGCCGCGCGGGGCGCGGCGCCCGGCGGAACCCCGCACCAACCCGCAGAAGAACACCCCTCCCCAACCGGCTACCGCAACCAACGTGACAGCAACCGGCAACCAAGAGAAACGAGCGCGCTCGTCTTCGGAAGGCCACCTCAGCCGTCCACCTACAGCAACCACACTAAAACCGGTAAAAAGGAGGACCCCGGGCGCGCGCACATCGTGAATCCGTGCAGCAGACCCAAGCCGGGGACCATTCACGCCGAACAGATCACCCTTCTTGGCGGCCTCTTCGCCGAACGCGACCAGAACTGCCCACGAGGTAGTAGTTGTAGACCGGGGCGATGCACGGCACGGGCCCTCGTCCAGCCCGCCGGAAGATGGCGTCACTGTCGTCCAACCGGATTGTCAGCAAAACGTCTAGGCGGCGGGCAGGATGAGCCGGGGCCAGGGTGGGCACCGTGTAGGTGTCCACATGATCCAGAGCCGGACGACGCGGCCAGCGCCCCTGGAATCCGCAGATGGTCAAAAACGATCAGGATTGGATAGCACTGCATGTCGTCCGCTCCAGCCCTCCGGTGCTGCGCGGTGTTCAGGTCCTGATCGGGTCAACGGCGTGCCGTTGCTGAACTCGTTCCACGATGGATATGGCCACGTCATCGGTGTGCACTCGGACCCGCTTTCGCCTCCGGCAGTGCCCTGTTCCCACCGGCGAAGAACCGGCGTTCCTGCCCGTCGGTGATCCGATCGACGGCTGCGGCCCCGATTGCTGTGGCGTCGGGGTAGCGGTCTGGCGGCAGGGAGACCTGGTTCATTGGCGGCTGATCGGCGACCGCTGGAACCGTGACCTGCCATCGACTGACTCGGCGTCCGACGCTGACGGGTTGTTGGACGTGATCAGAGTTGCGGACCCGGACACCGTGGAGCGCGGCGTGCGCATCCTCGGCGAGAGGTGACGGGCTGGTGGTGGCCGACAGGGACGGGATTGCGGGAGCATGCTCGGCATGTCTCGTTTTCAGCACCGCGTCCACCTTGTCACGCTCCCTCGCCCCCTGGTGGACGAGGTCGTCCACTCTCTGCTGGACGCCGTGGACGGGGTGCCCTTCACCGATGGCCGCCTCGATATCGGGATGGAATTCCTAGGCGACGTTCGGCTGGTCGAGGGCGAGCACCTCGCCGCCGGTGCTCGTTATCGGATAGTGCCCCCGGACATGGAGGACGAGAATCCCGACATCAACGTGCGGGTGGTTTCCTGGGACCGGGCCGGGGAATGCCGCGTCGAGGTCAGAAGTGAAATCGACGGGCATGTCGTCAGCGCGCGGGTGGAACTGCGGATGGTCGGCCGGCGGGCGCATACCGTCCGCATCGAGGGCGACTATCAGGGGCCGGGGCCATGGCTGCTGCGCGTGCTTCGGCGCGCAAATTGGGAAGTTGAGGCGCGGTTCGAGGACTGGTGGTCCGTGCTGGGGCAGCGGGAGGCTCCGATCGCGCTGCGGGTCAGGCATCCCCTCGCGCACGCGTCCCTGCAGGTCGACCGGGGCAAGGACGAGAACGAGCGGTGGACCGCCGAGAGCACGCTCCGGTTCGGTGGACGCGGTATTGCGTGTCCGGTGGCAGCCGTCGGTCTTCTCGTCATGCGCCGACGCGTCCGCCGCCTCCTGCGTGATGCTTTCGACAGGGCCGTGAACACGTGGAATGCCGAAGTGCCCGGCAAGGTTGAGCGCGGCTTGCAGGAGCGCGTCATCTTGCGGCATCAGGTGGAGGTCAAGGCCGTCTCGCGTGAATGGGCCGAGGGATATGTGGCGGCTCTTCATCAGGGGATCGAAGGACTGCGATTTGAGAAAGGTCGGCTTGCCCGTGAGGCTGTCGACATCCGCCTTCTTGAGGGTGAGCACATTAAGGCCGGCGCACGCTACCGCGTCGCTTATGCGGAGGACGAGGTCAAGCCGATGGACGTGAGCGTCGTCGCTTGGGGTTTCGCCGGTCCCAGCCGTATCGAGTTCACCGGCCCGGACGAAGACCAAACGGGATGGGCCGAGCTCGACAGCGCACAGAAGCCCGTCGTCGTCCGTGGTGCCATGGCCGGTGAGTTCAAAAAGTCCGAGCAGTTCCGCTGGGCGGCCGAGGGGAATCTGGGGCGCTGGTGGGCGAGCATCGGCGGCTCCGGCGGGGACGGCCCGGCCTTCACCGTGAGCGCCGACCATCCGCTGGGTGAGGGAACCCTTTCGATCGCGGGTTCTCCGGCGAAGGGCGGTCAGTGGACGGTGGAGGTGACCGTGACTTTTGAAGGTCGTGCCTGGGTGCGTCCGCTGATCGCCATTGCCGGTCTGATCGGCGCCGTTGTGCTCAACGACGCGTTCCAGTTGAAGGTCTGGAAGGCGGCCGTGGATTGGGACCGCGTCATCCCCGCGGCCACCGTGTCCGATCCGCCGCAAGCTGCCGAGACAACTCTCCGCATGCTCCTCGACAAGCCCGGTGACGTCCCATCGGATTAGGGGGCATTTGTGGGTTGGGTTGAGCGAGTGCTGAGTGCCCGCCGGTGCTCACGCAATATGGGGCGTACTCCGCACCAGCCTTCGTTGCTGCTGTACGCGCTCGGTCGGTTTGGATCTGGAGGACGCCGAACTGCCGTCCGGGGTGCGCGGGACGTACGGCGGTCCCGACGATCTGAGCAACGGGATCTGCCTGTGCGCGCTCCATCATCGGCTCTTCGATCGGGGTGTCGTCGGCCTGGCCGGTGATCGCACGATCATCGTGTCGCGCAAGTACATAGCGCGCGCCGCGGCGTCCCGGAATCTGGTCCTTGACCTGGTCGGACGGGCTGCGCGGGAACCGCAGGCCGGGCTGGCCCCGGTCGGGCCCCGGCACATCGAATGGCACACCAGGCAGGTCTTCCGCAGCCCCGCCCGCGCGGCCTGATTGGCGGATACTGCCATTCGAGAGCCGTTTCTTCGGCTATGGGTGCCGATTTTCAAGACCGTTCCCGCTGGTTCGGCGTTCAAGCTGGGGTGGTTGCCCGGCGCCACCGCCCCCGTACGGGACGAAGGGTTGCCCAGGTCACGGCCGCTGGTTACGGTGCAAGCAAAACTGATAGGAAACCTTCCTATCTGTTAATCGACTCGGGGTTCGGGGGAACCTGCCGGCTTCTCTATCGATGGAGTGAGACTTGCGCCCCCGCTCTCTTCTCAGCGTCCTCACCGTCCTCCCGCTCGTACTGATCGCGCTGCTCGCGCCGCCGGGCGCCCACGCCGTCGCCGACGTCCCGTCCGCGGCGTTCAGCAAGACCTCCGACTGGGGCTCCGGCTGGGAGGGACGGTTCACGCTCACCAACGGGTCCGACTCGGCGATCAACGGGTGGCGGGTCGAGTTCGACCTGCCGGCCGGGACGTCGATCGGCTCCTTCTGGGACGCCCTGCTGACCAAGGACGGGCAACACCAGACGTTCGAGAACCGCAGTTACAACGGCACCATCCCGGCGGGCGGGTCGGTTACGTTCGGTTTCCTCGGGAACGGTCCCGGGAGCCCGGAGAACTGCACGTTCAACGGGGCGTCCTGCGCGGGCGGCCCGGACGACCCCGGCGGGCTCGGCGAACCCGGTACGCCGACCGTCACCGCGCGAACCGATTCCTCGCTGACCCTTTCGTGGGAGGCGAGCACCGGCACGCCCACCGGATACCGCGTCTACGAAGGCGCCGACCTGCGGGCGACCGTCAGCGGAACCACCGCCACCGTCTCCGGCCTCGCCACATGCTCGACGCACACCTACACGGTGAAGGCGTACGACGGCAGCGGCGAGTCGCCCGCCAGCACGGCCGTGACCGGGACGACCAGCGGGTGCGCGACCGGGCCGCTTCCCCGGCACTTCCTGACCGGTTACTGGCACGACTTCGTCAATCCGGCGCAGGAGCTGAAGCTTTCGCAGGTGCCGGACGAGTACGACCTCATCGCCGTGGCGTTCGGTGAGGCGACCGCCCGCGCGGGCGAGGTCACGTTCCGGGTCGACCCCGGACTGTCGGACGCTCTCGGCGGTTACACCGACGCGCAGTTCAAGGCCGACGTCGCCGCGCTCCAGGCCGAGGGCAAGAAGGTCATCATCTCCGTCGGCGGCGAGAAGGGCGCCATCCGGGTCTCGGACGCGAACTCCGCACAGCTCTTCGCCGAGTCCGTGTACGGGCTGATGACCGAGTACGGGTTCGACGGGGTCGACATCGACCTGGAGAACGGGCTCAACCCGACCTACATGGAGCATGCGCTCCGGGCCCTGCACGCCAGGACCGGCACCGGCCTGATCATCACGATGGCCCCGCAGACGCTGGACATGCAGTCCACCGGCGGGTCGTACTTCCAGCTCGCGCTCGGCATCAAGGACATTCTCACCGTCGTCCACATGCAGTACTACAACTCCGGCGCGATGCTCGGCTGCGACCAGCAGGTGTACGGGCAGGGGACGGTCGACTTCATGACCGCGCTGGCCTGCATCCAGCTCGAGAACGGGCTGCGTCCCGACCAGGTCTCGCTGGGGCTCCCTGCGGGTCCGGGCGCGGCGGGCGGCGGCGTCGTCGCGCCGTCGATGGTCAACGACGCCCTGGACTGCCTCGCCAGGGGCACCGGCTGCGGGGCGTTCACCCCGGCACGGACGTATCCCGACATCCGCGGCGCGATGACGTGGTCGATCAACTGGGACGTCACCAACGGCGGCGGCTTCGCCGAGACCGTCCGCCCGCACCTGGACACGCTTCCGTAGGAGGGGCCGTCATGAAGAGGATCTGTGCCCTGGCGGCCGCCCACACCTGGGCGAACTTCCCTGGACGGGACGCCATGAAGAGGCTCTGCGCCCGGGCGGCCGCCCGCCCCCGGACGAACAGCCGTAGGCGGGACGTCATGAAGAAGATCTGGGTCCTGGCGGCCGCCCACACCTGGACGAACATCCCTGGACGGGACGTCATGAAGAGGATCTGGGTCCTGGCGGTGGTCGTCGCCGGGCTGCTGGTCGGGATCACGAGCCCGGCGAACGCGGAGAACGTTCTGATCAACGCCGGTTTCGAGAGCGGATCGCCCTCGGGCTGGTCCTGCTCGGGCGGCGGGTCGGTGGTGACCAGCCCGGTGCGGACGGGTTCGTACGCGCTCGCCGGCGGTGTGACCGCGGGCGACACGGGACAGTGCACGCAAACGGTAAACGTCCGCCCCGGCACCGCCTATGAGCTGTCCGCCTGGGTGCGCGGCAGCTACGTGTACCTCGGAGTGACCGGCGGAACGTCCACCTGGACGCCGTCGGCCCCCGACTTCACCGAGTTGTCGGTCTCGTTCACGACCGGCGCGGACCAGACGTCCGCGCAGATCTACCTGCACGGCTGGTACGGCACCGGAACGTACTACGCGGACGACGTCGTCCTGGACGGCCCCGGCGGCGAGCCCCAGCCGGGAGTGCCCGGAACGCCCGGAACACCCAAGGCGGGGACCGTCACCGACAGCTCCATCGCCCTGTCGTGGACCCCCGCCACCGGAACCGTCACCGGTTACCGCGTCTACGAAGGCTCCGCCGTACGAGCCACCGTGACCGGGACGAGCACCACCATCTCGAACCTGGCCGCGTGCAGTTCGCACAGTTACACCGTCGCCGCCTATAACGACGTCGGCGAGTCGTCCAAGTCCGAGCCGGTCAACACCCGGACGACCGGCTGCACCGACACCGGGCTCCCCAAGCACGCCCTGATCGGCTACCTGCACGCGAGCTTCGCCAACGGCTCCGGCTACGTGCGGATGGCCGACGTCCCGGACGCGTGGGACATCATCGATCTCGCGTTCGGCGAGCCGACGTCGCCCACGTCCGGCGACATCCGCTTCAACCGCTGCCCGGTGAGCGAATGCCCGAACGTGGAGAGCGAGGCCGAGTTCATCGCGGCCATCCGCGCCAAGCAGGCGCAGGGCAAGAAGGTGCTGATCTCGATCGGCGGCGCGAACGGCCAGGTGCAGCTCACCTCGACGGCCGCACGGGACGCGTTCGTCCGGTCCGTGTCGGAGATCATCGACCGCTACGGCCTCGACGGCCTCGACATCGACTTCGAAGGCCACTCGCTCTACCTCAACGCCGGTGACACCGACTTCCGCAACCCCACCACCCCGGTGATCGTGAACCTGATCTCCGCACTGAAGACGCTCAAGGCCGCGTACGGGGACGACTTCGTCCTGACGATGGCGCCCGAGACGTTCTTCGTGCAGGTCGGCCACCAGTTCTACGGCGGTTCCAGCGCCGGTGACAACCGCACGGGCGCCTACCTGCCCGTGATCCACGCGATGCGGGACGACCTGACCGTCCTGCACGTCCAGGACTACAACTCGGGCCCGGTGATGGGACTGGACGGCCAGTACCACACGATGGGCGGCGCCGATTTCCACATCGCGATGACCGACATGGTGAAGGCCGGGTTCCCGGTCGCGAACACCGGTCACACGTTCCCCGGCCTGCGTCCCGACCAGATCGGCGTCGGCCTTCCGGCCGCCGTCAGCGCGGGCAACGGGCACACTCCGCCGGCCCAGGTGCACCAGGCGCTGAACTGCCTGGTCAAAGGCGAGGGATGCGGCTCGTACACGCTCCGCGGCGGCACGTCCCCGGGGCTGCGCGGGCTGATGACCTGGTCGATCAACTGGGACCGCTACTACGGCTGGGAGTTCATGAACAGCCACGAGCCCTTCCTCAACGCCCTCCACTGAGAACTCTTCCGAGACCCCCCTCGCAGAACTCCGTCTGAGAACTCCCTCTGAGAACGCTCTGGGAGCTCCCGAGGCGAACGCAGCGAACCCACCCCCACCGGAAGGAAGTCCATGAGATCCGCCCGCTCGAAGGCCGTCGCCGTGGCGGTCACCGTGCCGGCCGCGTCCGTGCTGGTCGTGCTCGGCACCGCGACCGCCGCCGGCGCGCACGGCACCATGTCCGATCCGCCGAGCCGCGTCTACGTCTGCAAGGACGAGGGCCCGGAGAGCCCCGACTCCGACGCGTGCAAGGCCGCCGTCGCCGCCGGCGGCACCCAGGCGTTCTACGACTGGAACGAGGTGTCGCTGCTGAACGCCGGCGGCCGCCACCGGGAGCTCATCCCGGACGGCCAGCTGTGCAGCGCCGGACGGGCGAAATACCGCGGCCTGGACCTGCGGCGCACCGACTGGCCCGCCACCCCGATGTCGTCCGGCCCGCAAACGATCACCTACCACGCGACCGCCCCGCACGGGAACAGCAACTTCGAGTTCTACATCACCCGCGACGGCTGGGACCCGTCGCAGCCGCTGCGCTGGTCGGACCTGGTGCACATCCGGACGTTCAACAACCAGAACCCCACCACGTTCACCAACTGGACGATCAACATCCCGCCGCGGACGGGCAGGCACGTCCTGTACTCGATCTGGCAGCGGGTCGTGGGCAGCGAGGAGGCCTTCTACACCTGCTCGGACGTCGACTTCGGAGGATCGACTCCCCCCACCGACCCGCCCACCGACCCACCCACGGACCCACCGACCGACCCACCTACGGACCCGCCCACCGACCCGCCGAGCGGCACCTGGGCCGCGGGGACGGCGTACACCGCGGGCGACCAGGTGACCTACAACGGCGAGACCTACGAGTGCCTGCAGTCGCACACCGCGCTCGCCGGCTGGGAACCCTCCGCCACCCCTGCCCTCTGGCAGCACCTGTGACCCGTCCGCGATGACACCCCCTCCATGAGGAGCGAACACCGTGCAGCGCCACCCGGCGAACATGCGGCGCCATCCGGCGAACTTGCGGCGCCATCCGGCGAACGTGAGCCGCAGCGAAAGGCGGCGCTGCACGGTACGGCGCTTCCGCCCGGCCCGCCAAGGCACGGAATGCGCGCGGCATGACCCGACGGGAATGAAGTGATGGAACGCGGCGAGACGAAGCAGCGGGTCGTTAAGGGCGCGGTACTGGCCATTCTCGCCGCGTGCGTCCTGCTCGTGTTCGCGCAGTGCGGGGCCGCCGGCGGTTCGCCGGGCGGCGGCTCCGCGGCGGTGCCGAGCGGCGGCTCCGCCGCGGTGCGGGGCGGAGACGGGTTCAACTCCACCGACGTGATGTTCCTGCAGATGATGCTCCCGCACCAGGAGCAGGGCGTGAAGCTGGCCCGGCTGGCGATGCGGCATCCCGTCCGTCCCGAGGTCAGGACGCTTGCCGCGGCCATCGAGGCCACCCAGGTCGCTGAGGCGAAGCGGATGCAGGAGCGGCTGCGTGCATGGCGCAGGCCGCTGCGGGCGCTGGCGCACGAGCACGCGGCGCACGGCGGCATGCCGGAGACCACCGACGCCGAACTGGAGGCGCTGAAGCGGCTGCCGCCGGACCGGTTCGAGCGCGAGTTCCTCAACCTGCTGATCGCCCATCAGGACGACGCCGTCCAGATGGCCCGCCTCGAGACCGGCAAGGGCGAGGACGCGTGGACACGGCGGCTCGCGGAACGCGTCGGCCAGTCCAGGTCGGCACAGATCGAACAGATGCTGGCAATTCTCGCCCCCCATCCCCGCAAAGCCCCGTGATTCCGCAAGGGGCCGGCCCCGCAATCCCCGCAAGGGGCCGGCCCCGCGATCCCTACAAAGGCTCATACACCCCATAAAGGTACATACGCCCCCGAAGGGTCTCGCAATCCGCGCAAGAGCCTGCAAACCCCGTAAAAGCCCGCAATCCGCGTAAGAGCCCGTAAGCCCCGCAAGGGTCCGTAAGCCGCGCAAGGGTCCGTAAGCCGCGCAAGGGTCCGTAAGCCGCGCAAGGCCCGCAATACCCGGAAGACTCCCCGGAAGTAGGTGTTCGGCATGCGCCGAATGATTGGAATCCTGCTCACGTTCGCCGTCGTCGCCGCGCTCGCCGTCGCTCCCGCGCGGGCGGCGGAGCGGCTGACGGCGACCTTTAGTTTGTCCGGAACGACCGGAAAATATGTGGTCGCCAACCCCGGGACGTCCGATGTCAGCGGGTGGACGCTCGCGTTCGACCTCCCCGAGGGCGTGACCGCGAGCAGCCCGCAGAACGCGACGCTCTCCCAGGACGGCACGCGGGTGACGCTGACGCCCGCGTTCTACATCGACACCGTCCGCGCCGGCGGGAACACCGAGCCCTACAGCCCGGCGTTCACGCTCAGCTCCGCCGTCCAGCCGTCGAACTGCACGCTGAACGGCGCGAACTGCGATGGCACGGGTGATCCGCCGCCGACCTCGGCGTCCGTCACCGCGAGGTACTCCGTGAGCGGGACGCGGGCCAAGTTCGTCGTCGCCAACAATGCCTCGACGACGCTCGACGGCTGGACGATCGTGTTCGACCTGCCGGACGGCGTCACCGCGAGCAACGCCGAGAACGGCTCTGTCAGCCAGAGCGGGAACACCGTCACGCTGACCCCCGCCCACTACAACGACACCGTGGCGCCCGGCCGGACGACCGAGCCCTACAGCCCGGCGTTCACGGTCAGCAGGTCGGGCGCGGAGCCGACGAGCTGCCGGATCAACGACGCCAACTGCGACGGTTCCGCCGACGTCCCGCCGAGCGCTCCCGGTGGACTGCGGTCGACGGTGAAGACGACCAAGACGGTGTCCCTCGCGTGGGACGCGGCCGAGCCCGGCAGCCTGCCCATCACCGCGTACGAGGTGTACAGCGGCGGCGACCTCGCGACCACGGTGCCCGACACCGCCGCCACGGTCACGGGTCTCACCCCAAACACCGAGTACACGTTCACGGTGAAGGCCCGCGACCGCAAGGGCAACCTCTCCCCCGCCAGCGCGCCCGTCACCGTCACGACCAACGACCCCGCCGACGACACGCAGGCACCTTCCGTTCCCGGTGGCCTGCGCAGCACGGGCGCGGACTCCGCCGGCGTCGACCTCGCGTGGAACGCCTCGTCCGACAACACGGGCGTCGCCAATTACGACGTGCTGGTGGACGGGAAGGTCGCCACGACGGTGACGGGGACGACCGCGACCGTGGCGGGCCTGTCGCCGTCCACCGAATACTCCTTCGCCGTCAGGGCCCGCGACCTGTACGACAACATGTCGGCGGCGAGCGCGGCCATCAAGGTCACCACCGACGACGTGGTCGAGGACGGTTACGCCCAGGTCGGCTACTTCGTCCAGTGGGGCATCTATGGCCGCCAGTACTTCGTGAAGAACCTGGACACGACCGGGAACGCCGCGCGCCTGACCCACATCAACTACGCGTTCGGCAACATCGACCCCGTCAACCTGACCTGCCTGCAAGGCGTCACGAAGGGCACCTCGTCCGACCCGCAGGACCCGAACCAGGGCGACGGCGCGGGCGACGCCGAGGCCGACTACGGACGGCCGTTCAGCGCCGCGCAGTCGGTGGACGGGGTCGCCGACACCGGCTGGGAGAAGCTGCGCGGCAACTTCAACCAGCTCAAGAAGCTCAAGGCCAAGCACCCGCAGCTGAAGGTGCTGATCTCGCTCGGCGGCTGGACGTACTCCAAGTACTTCTCCGACGTCGCCGAGACGGACGCGTCCCGGAAGAAGTTCGCCGAGTCCTGTATCGACATCTACATCAAGGGGAACCTGCCCGAGTACAACGGCGCGGGCGGTCCCGGCGTGGCCGCCGGGATCTTCGACGGCATCGATCTGGACTGGGAGTGGCCGGGCGCCGAGGGACACCCGGGCAACCACGTCAGCCCGGACGACAAGCGCAACAACACGCTGCTCATCGCCGAGTTCCGCAGGCAGCTGGACGAGCTGACGCAGGAGACCGGCGAGCGCTACCAGCTCACCGCGTTCACCCCCGCCGACCCAGCGAAGATCGAGGCCGGCTGGGAGTTGGGCGAGGTCGCCAAGTACCTGGACATCTTCAACATCCAGGGCTACGACTTCCACGGCGCGGGCAGCGACGACTCCTGGGAGCCCAACCGGACGGGCCACCAGGGCAACCTCTACACCGACGTCGACGACCCGTATCCGTTCCATTTCAGCGTCGAGAACGCAGTTCAGACGTATCTCGACGCTGGCGTCCACCCGCGCAAGCTCACGATCGGCCTCGCCTACTACGGCCGGGGCTGGAAGAACGTGACCGACGGCGGCAAGGGCGGCGAATGGCAGGCCGCGCAGGGCGCCGCACCCGGACAGTTCCAGGAGGAGGCCGGGACGCGCGGCTACAGCAACCTGATCTCCAGCCTGCCCGGCTGCCGGGTCGCGCATGACGAGCAGGCGGTCGCCACGTCCTGCTACACCGGCGACAACGGCCAGTGGTGGACGTTCGACGATCCCTGGTCCATCCGCAAGAAGGCCGAGTGGCTCAGAAGCAAGAACCTTCTGGGCGCGATGATCTGGGAGATGTCCGGTGACCCGGGCGTCCTGACCAGGACGCTGGACGAGGGCCTGAGCTGACCCCCGTTCTCAGGGCCGGTGCCGCCGCTCACCAGTACGGCACCGGCCCTGCCCCGCGCCCCGGCCCCGCGCCCTTGCCGCCGGAACGTGCCGCCGGAACGTGCCGCCGGAACGTGCCGCCGGAACGTGCCGCCGAGACGTGCTACCTGGACATGCCGCCGGGACATGCCGCCGGGACATGCCGCCGGGACATGCCGCCGGGACATGCCGCCGGGACATGCCGCCGGGACGTGGCGCCGGGACGTGGCGCCGGTCACCAGCGGTCGATGTGCAGGACCTCGTCCAGCGGGACGCGCGGGGCGGGACGGAAGGTGTCGCCCGTGTAGTAGGCGGTCGGGATGAGCGCGCCCTGCCGCACGTTCTCGGGCAGGCCGAGCAGTTCCGCCACTTCGTTCTCGTAGGTGAGGTGCAGCGACGTCCAAGCGGTGCCGAGCCCGCGCGCCCGCGCCGCGAGGGCGTAGTTCCACGCGGCGGGCAGCAGCGAGCCCCACAGGCCGGCCTGGTTGCCGGCGGGGAGGTGCCCGCCGTGCAGCCGCAGGCACGGGATCACCAGGACGGGCACGTCCCCCATGCGCTCGGCCAGGTAGGCGGCGCTGTCGCCGACGCGGCGCTGTACCTCGGCGCGCTCGGGGTCGTTCTGGTAGAGCCCGGCGGCCGTGCCGCCCGACTGGGCGTAGGACGCGAACGCGCGCCGGTAGTACTCGCCGATTTCCGCGCGGACCTCCGGGTCGGTGACGACGATCCACTGCCAGCCCTGGCGGTTGCTCCCGCTCGGTGCCTGCAGCGCGATCTCCAGGCACTCGCGGACGAGTTCCAGGGGCACGGGCCGGTCGAGGTCGAGGCGTTTGCGCACCGTGCGGGTCGTGGTCAGCAGTTCGTCCGGGCCGAGCGGCAGTGTCGTCATGATCCCCATCGTGCCCCAGCCGCCGTCCGGTCCGCCCGTCCACCCCCGGGTCGCGCCTCAGGAGGTTGATTGGACCATGTGGTCCATTTCACAGGCACAATAGTTTGGACCAGGTGGTCCATTGATCGGTATCGTCACCGTCATGGGACTAGAGGAACAGCTTCCCGGCGGCTTCCTGCTGACCACCGTGGAGAAGTTCGCGGGCTGGGCGCGGTCCAGCTCGCTGTGGCCGATGACCTTCGGTCTGGCCTGCTGCTCGATCGAGCTGATGGACGCCGGCATGCCGCGCCACGACTTCGCCCGCTGGGGAATGGAACGCGCGTCAGCCACGCCCCGGCAGGCCGACCTGATGATCGTCGCGGGCCGGGTGAGCCAGAAGATGGCACCCGTGCTACGGCGTCTCCACGACCAGATGACCGAGCCGAAATGGGTCATCGCGATGGGCGTGTGCGCCTCGTCCGGAGGCATGTTCAACAACTACGCGGTGGTGCAGGGCGTCGATCACATCGTGCCGGTGGACTTCTACGTTCCCGGCTGCCCGCCCCGGCCCGAAATGCTGCTGGACGCGGTCCTCAAGCTGCACGACCAGATCCAGAACGGCACTCTCGGCGCCCACCGGAAGGCCGAGATCGCCGAACGGGAGGAACGGGCCGTCCCGCACCGGCGGCCGTCGAAGATCAGCCCGTAGCGGAGACCGTCCAGCGCGAGCGCGTGGCGAGGCCGTGGAACATCGATCCGTAGCGGCGAGCGTCCAGCGTGAACGCGGGCGGGCGCGGGCGGGCGCGGGCGCGTGGCGGGGCTCAGGTAGAGGCGAGGAGTCCGCGGAGCAGGTCGATCTGCAGGTGCGCGAGCCGCTGGCCCTCCGCGATGTCGGTCTCCTTGAGATGCCGGAGCGCCCAGGCGTTGATCGTCCACAGCGTCGCGAGGGTCAGTTCGCCTTGCAGGGACGGGGGCATGTCGTCGCGGACGGCGCCGGCCGCGCGCCCGGCGGCGAGCGCCCGGCCGAGCCAGTCGTCGATCCCGCGCTTGACCCTGGCGAGGGAGCCGTCGTCGCCGGCCGGCGCGTCCGGGACGTAGAACAGCCGCCAGAAGTCGATGAGCCGGCAGTCCACCGCGGCGGCGCCCATCAGGTCGTCCGACATGCGCGCGACCTCGTCCCAGAAGCAGGGGACGGCGAGCGAGTCCGGATCGGGCACCTTCACGGCGTCGCGGAGTTCGTCCACGAGGCCGTTCACGACCGCGTCGAACAGCGCCTCTTTCGACTCGTAGTAGTGGTAGAAGGAGCTTTTGCTCATTCCGCAGGACCGGATGATGTGGTTCAGCGACGCGCGGCCGAACCCGTCGCGCACGAACTCCCGCATCGCGAGATCGAGCAGTTCGCGGCGCCGTTCGGGCGGCAGCACGGCTTTGGATCCCACGCGAAGAGCATAGCCCGGGTCACCGAACGTCACACTGCGCCGGGGAGTGGGTGATCTTGTCGGTTCCGCAGCACCATCGTGCCGCCCCACCTAGTCTGTCGGGATGGGTGCTGCTTCGGGTGTTTCCACCTCTGCGTCCCGACTTGGGTGGCTTGATGCACTTCGCGGAGGGGCAGCCCTGGCGGTGGCGCTGCACCACGCGAGCTATGTGTACCTGCCCTCGCTGCGGACGCGGCTGGCCGACTGGTTCGACCCCGGCATGTACGGGGTGTTCGTGTTCTTCCTGGTCAGTGGATATATCGTGCCGGCGTCGCTGGAGCGGCGGGGAAGCGTGCGGGGCTTCTGGATCGGGCGTTTCTTCCGCATCTATCCGCTGCTCGCCGTCGCGTGCCTCCTGGCGGTGCTCCCGTTCCTGCTGGGCGTGCTCGGGCTGCGGGCGGGCCTGGAGCGCTACTCCCCCGCGACCGCCGTCCTGGCGCACATGACGATGCTGCAGGACCTCCTGGACGTCCCCAACGCGATGAACGTCCTGTGGACGCTGTCGTACGAGATGGCGTTCTACCTGCTGATCGTCGCGCTGTTCGTGGTGGGCGGGCACCGCCGGTCGGCGCGGGTCGCCACGGTCCTCACGGTGGTCGCGCTGGTCGCCGTCGCGCTGACGGCGAGCGGGCTGCTGACGGGCGCGTACGCGCCGTCCGCCCTGCTGTCGCGGACGGCGGGGACCGGCCCCGTGGTCGCGGTGACCGCGGCGGCCCTGATCGTCGCGGTCGCGGCGGCGATGTCGAAACGTCCCGCGCCGCGGGTGGCGGGCGGGCTGCTCGGCGGGCTGCTCGCCCTCGTGCTGGTGACGGTGAACGGCCGCGTCGGCGCGTGGGAGGGCGTGCTCCTGCTGGCGATCATGTTCATGGGCACGGCCGTCCACCGCGCCGAGCACGGCCAGATCACCCGGCGCACGGGCACCGTGACCGCGGTCGTCGTCCTGACCGGGGCGGTCGCCGCCGGGACCTGGCATGCCGCGCCCTACGGGCGGCCCGCGCAACTCGTCTGGTGCGGGGCGATCGTCCTGGCGGCGGCCACGTTCGCGGCGGCGTGGCGGCTCCGGGACCGGCAGTTCCCCCGCTGGGCGACCGGCCTCGGGACGATCAGCTTCTCGGTGTACCTGCTGCATCCGCTGCTGCTGATGGTGGCGGCCCAGTTCCTCAACGTCTCCGGGCGGGAGGACGTGGTGGGCCTGGCCTTCTTCCTCCTGGTGCTGCTGGCGGTGAGCTGGGCGTCGCACCGCTGGATCGAGGCGCCCGCGCAACGTCTGGGACGCCGATTCGCACACCCCGCCCGACCCGCCACGAGACCGCAGCAGCCACAGGTGCTCACGTCATGATCGTCCCGACTTGCCCATGACCGTGCGGACTCACTCATGATCGCGCCGACTTACCCATGACCGTGCCGAATCACCCGTGACCGTGCCGAATCACTCATGACCGCGCCGAACCACTCGCGATCACGCCCGGCTTTGCTCATGCCCGTCCCGACTTGCTCGTGACCGTGCCGAATTAACCGTGTGCGTGGGTTCGGGGTGCCCTGCGACCATGGCGCGGTGAACATCTGGCTTGCGGAACTGATCGTCCGGCACACGCACCGCATCCCCGCGCCCGAGGGGCCCGCCGGGGACGGGGCGACGGCGGCGCGGCGGTTCGACGCGGCGCTGATGTCGGCCGGGTTCAAGCTGTCGCGGGACGTCATGGAGACGCTGTCGGGCCTGTCGGAGGAGACCGTTCTCAAGGTCGCGGGACGGACGCTGCCGGTCGTCCGGGAGATGGCGGGCGACCACGTCCGGCACAACGTGTACTTCCGGGACTTCCCGCGCAACGTGCCCGACACCATGGACTTCTGGGTGGGCCTCGTCCGTGAGACGCTCCTCGACTCGGTGGCCGCGCCCACGGCGAAGGCGTCGCTCCAGGGCCGCGTCCTGAACCTGCTCACGCTCGTCGCCTACGGCACCTACCGGCACGACTACGAGGAGATGCTCGAAGCGCACGACGAGCTGATCGCCGGTGCCGGTGACCGTGTGACGGTGCTGCACCTGGGACGCGGCCTCTCCGAGGAGGGCGAGCGGCTGTATCTGCGGCTGGCCGGCAGCGTCACGCCGCTCGACGAGGACGACCTCGGTGCGCTGGGCAGGCTGGCCGAGCACTACGCGGACGGCCCGCACCCGGAGCGCATCCCCGTCCGGGAGAACCGGGCGGTCATCAACGAGGTGCGCCTGACGATCGGCGCGGATCTGCTCGTCGACACCATCACCGACGTGCTGCGCCTGGCGTGCGCGCTGTCGGACGGCGACGTGACCCTCCAGGAGCCGACCCGGTTCGTGTCGATGCCGCGTCCGATGCGGCGGTCGCTGCTCGCCGCCCTCGACGGGGTGGTGAGCGCCGACCCGGGCAAGCTCGGGGACGTCGCCGCCTGGCGCGAGCCGTGGAAGCGGCTCGGCGAGCGGCTCCACCCGCACGAGTATGCGAGGTGGGCGCGGGCGGCGGACGTGTTCGCGGTCGCGCGCGGCGAGAAGAACGCACCCTCGTTCGCGTCGCGGATCGAGGCGCGGCTCGCGTCCGGGGACGTGGTCGGCGCCGCGCACGTGGCGAAGGGCGCGCCGGGGATGCTGTTCCGGTCGCTGGACCGGCTGCTGCGCATGGCGCCGGACGCGCAGGACGCCGTCCTGGATGTGGCGGAATCGGTGGCGGGGCGGGTGTCCGGCCGGGTTCTGATGTCGGTTCGGGAGCATCTACTCAACCGCGCCGCCGCGACCGGGCAGACGCTGCCGTTCACGAGCGAATCGGGTCCCGAGAACGCACTGAGCACCGCGACCGGACGGCCGCGACTGTTCACGAGCGAATCAGGTCCCGGGAACGCACTGAGCGCCGCGACCGGGCGGCCGCGGCTGTTCACGAACCGTCTCGGCCGCGGCGCGACGGCACCCGACACGCGGCCGCCCCTCGCCCCGGAGGCGGTGGCGCGGCTCTCGGCGTTCCTGGACGAGGAGATCCGCGGGCGGCTCCCGTCCGCCGGGCATCTGGTGGTCGACCCGGACGCGCTCGACGTCGCACTCCCGCTCAGCGGGAAGTCGACCGGAAACGGTCTCGGTGTCCTCCCCCGCGGATCCGTGTCGCCCGTCAACGGCGAGCTGCTGCGGTTCTTCGTGTATTGGCGGCAGCGTGAGCGCAGAACCGACTTCGACCTTTCGGCGCTCATGCTCGACGAGAACTACCGTGACCCGGAATGGCTGGCGTTCACGAACCTCAGCACCGCCGGAGGAGAGCATTCCGGCGACATCACCGACGCTCCCGACGGCGGGTCGGAGTTCATCAACCTGTCGCTGCGGCGCATCACCTCGCGGTTCGTCATACCGCAGGTGAACATCTATTCCGGGGAGGGATTCGAGGAGGTCGAGGAGTCGTTCTTCGGGTTCATGCTGCGCGACGGCGAGCAGAAGGGCCGTCCGTTCGAGGCGCGCACCGTCCGGATGAAGTCGGAGCTGCGCGGTCCCGGCCGGGTCGCGCTGCCGATGGTGTTCATGCGCGGGGACGACGGCAGGTGGCGCGCCAAGTGGCTGCACCTGCACCTCAAGGGCGGTCTGGAGTTCAACCAGGTGGAGGGCAACCGGGTGACGACCTCGAACCTGGTGCGCGGCATCGTGGAACGCCGGTTTTTCACGGTCGGCCATTTGAAGGACCTCATCGACGCCGAGCGGAAGAGCCTCTGGGACGGAAAGGCGCCGGACGGCCCCGTCACCTACATCGGCCTTGAGCGTCCCGAGGGACTCCACGAGGACTCGCGGGTCTTCACGCCGGAAAATCTCGGTGACCTGATCCCCGCCTAGCTGCTACGTTGGTTTCCGCGAGGCCATGAGGGGGCTTCCTTCTCATCCTCTTAAGATACCCAGCCCTTTCGCTCTCCTCGCACTTCGCATGACGGGCGCACCCATCCGGGCGCGCCCGTTTCTGCTGGACGGGCATGTCCGGCTTCCGCCGGGCGGCGTCGAGGAAGAGCGCGGGCCCGTCCAGTGGCCCGCCGCTCCCGGGATCGGCGCGGAGCCGCCCGAGCCCGCCCCCGTCGCCGCGTCCCACCGCGGGTCACGGGTCACGGGCCGCGGGGCGGATGTGAACGAGCGGGTTGAAAAATGGCCGTCCTTTCAGTGCGGACGGGATGGCCGTAGAAGGTTCGCAGGTGGCGGCCGCTCCTTGCATGGAAAACCTTCTATTGCGGAGTCGCACCCGATATTTGGCAATGGCGATTTTCGCATTCTTGGTCAATAGTCGGTGCAACCCCCGTGAAAGGACCCCCCGCTCATGAGGAAACGCAGACTGCTGGCCGCGATACCGGTCGCCTTCGTGGCGCTGTCCGGTACGTCGATCGCCTACGCCGACCCCACCCCGCCGCCCACCCCGAACATCGTGGGCGGCGTGCCCGCGTCCGAGGTCTACTCGTTCATGGCGTCGCTGCAGAGCTCGTCCGGACGGCACAGCTGCGGCGGCTCGCTCGTCGCCGCGAGCTGGGTCGTGACCGCCTCGCACTGCGGCACGCCCTATCAGGTCAGGATCGGCACCACCCAGTACAACTCCGGCGGTGAGGTCCGCCGGGTCGCGAGCCGGCAGGTGATCGGCGGCGACGTCGCGCTGCTCCGGTTGGCCTCCCCCGCGTCGTCCGCGCCCGTGCCGATCGCCACCAGCGCCCCGGTCGGCTCGTCGACCCGGCTGATCGGCTGGGGGCAGACCTGCCCCGTCCGGGGATGCGGCCCCGCGCCGGTCGGCCTCCGCCAGCTCGACACGCGGATCATCTCCGACGGGTACTGCTCCGGCATCCGCGCGTCCACCGAGCTGTGCATCGAGGGCGGCGGCGGCCGCGGCGCCTGCTACGGCGACTCCGGCGGGCCCGCCGTCATAGGCGGACCCGGCGCGTGGCGGCTGGTCGGCGCGACCAGCCGCGGCACCGCCTCGCAGTGCGCCGTCTCACCCGCCATCTACGGCGACGTCACCGCCTACCGCTCCCGCATCCTGCAGATCATCGGCGGCGGCGCCGTGCAGGCCTGACCGGCCGGCGGACCGACCCCGACGAACGTGCCCTCCGCCGGAGCGCGGTGCCCGGCGGAGGGCACCCCCACCCCGCTCCCACCACCGCGAGGATTCCCATGGTCATCAGAAGTGTTCTGAGGGTCTGCGCCGCGCTGCTGCTCGGCCTCGCCCTCCTGGCCGGCACGGGCGTGCCCGCCTCGGCCGCGCCCGCCTCCGACACGTCCAGCGCGGTCCGCACGATCCGGTACGACGCCAGCCGCGCCGCGGAGTTCCGGGCGGCGGTCGACGAGGGCGCGCGGATCTGGAACGAGCGCGTCAGCAATGTCCAGCTCGTCCCCGGTTCCCCGGCCGACGTCGTCGTCTACGCAGACAACGGCTGGCCCCGCGCCCAGGTCATCGGCCTCGGCCGCGGCACCATCTGGATGGGCCGGCAGGCCGTCTGGGAGGGCCACTACACGGTCCGGATCGCGTCCCATGAACTCGGCCACATCCTCGGTCTGCCGGACCGTCGCACCGGCCGGTGCACGGACCTGATGTCCGGGGCCAGCGCCGGGACGTCCTGCCGCAACCCCAACCCGAACGCGGCCGAGATCGCCGAAGTCGAGGACAACTTCCAGTTCGGCCGCACCGGCGTCGCGCCGGGCGCCACCCTCACCGAGGCACCAGCCCTCGCCCGCGACTGACCCCGCACACCCCGGGCGCCCGCTCTCTCCGGCGGGCGCCCGGTCGGCGTTTCCCGATGCCCGGCCGGGCGGAGCGGACGACGCCGCTTCCCCGGCGGGCATCCCGTTGTCAGGCCTCGCGCCGCGGCAGGAACGGGACGAGTGCCGTCCCCGCGGCGGTGACGAGGGCGGCGACGAGGAAGGCCATCGAGTAGCCGTCCACCAGCTCCGGTCCGGACGCGGCCGCCGCCGCACCGAGGACGGTCAGGCCGATCGCACCGCCGATGGTGCGGGACGTGTTGACGACGCCCGCCACCGCACCCGCCTCGTCCGAGGACGCACCCGCGGTGGACGCCTCCACCAGCGGCGTCATCAGCAGCCCGAAGCCGAGCGCCATCGTCGCGCCCGGCCCGAGGACGGAGCCGAGGAACGTGCCGTCCGCGTCCAGCACGACGCTCTGCCACGCGAAACCCGCCGCCGCCAGCAGCCCGCCGGCGCCCGCCAGGAGCCGCGCGTCCATGCGCTCCATGATCATCGGGGCGAGCCTCGACCCGATGATGATGCCGAGCGTGTGCGGCAGGAACGACAACCCGGTGCGCACCGCGCTGTACTCCAGGACGTTCTGCATGTAGAGCGACAGGAAGTACCAGAGCGCGAAACCGCCCATCATGATCACCAGGGTGGCGAGGTTGCCGACCGCGACGCTGCGCAGCTGGAACAGCCGCAGCCGGACGAGCGGGTGAGCCGCCCGCGCCTCGACGGCGACGAACGCCGCCAGCAGCACGAGCCCGCCGGCCAGCGGAACCAGCGACGTCCACCCGTCGCTCTCGATCCGCCCGATGCCGAACGCCAGCAGCCCCACCCCGCCGGTGACGAGCACCGCCCCCGGCAGGTCGAGGCGGGCACGCCGCCCGCCGTCGCTCTCGTCCCGCAGCCACCGCGCCGCGATCACCGCCATGACCACGCCGACCGGCACATTGATCAGGAAGACCCAGCGCCAGCTCAGATAGTCGGTCAGCAGCCCGCCGACCAGCCCGCCCGTGGCGCCCCCGGCGGTGCCGACGGCCGTCCACATGGCGATCGCCTTCGTCCGCGCCGGTCCGGCGGGGAACGTGGCGGTGACCAGCGAAAGCGTGACGGGCGCGAGGATCGCCGCCCCCAGGCCCTGCACCGCCCGCGCACCGATCAGCATGCTCCCGCCCTGCGCGAACCCGCCGGCGAGGCTCGCCGCGGTGAACAGGCCGAGCCCCACCAGGAAGACGCGTTTGCGTCCGAAAAGATCGCCCGCCCGCCCGCCCAGCAGCAGAAACCCGGCGAACGTCAACAAGTAAGCGTTGACGACCCACTGCAGGCCGGTCGCACCGAACCCGAGACTCGTGCGTATATCGGGCAGGGCGACGTTGACGACAGATACGTCCAGGACGACGAGGAACTGCCCGACGGACGCGGCCAGCAGCGCCGCCCAGCCGGGGGTGGACGAACGCCCCGGCGCCTTGCCGGCGGCTTCGGGCTCATAGGTCGTGGTCATGACCTTCATGCTGGCCCGCGCCACCGCTCCCCCGCGTCGGCCACCGGTCCCGGTCCCCAAGGTCCAATCGGCCTAGGACCACCGGCCACCCGGTCACCCGCTTCTGAGTCGCGCCAAGGTCTCACGGACGGTCTTGAGCGTCCGGTCGTCCGGGCCGCGCAGACGTTCCAGGTCTGCTGCGAGTTCTTCCAGGACGCGGCGGGCCGTGGTGGTGCGCCCGCCGCCGTGAAGGAGGAGGCCCTGCTGACGGCGAAGGTCGAGGACACGGTCGTGGTCTTTGCCGAACAGCCGGGTCTCGTCGCCGATGAGGTCCTTGAGCTGGGCGAGGGCCCGGTCGATCTCGCCGGCGAGGGCGCGGCTGTTGGCCTCCTGGAAACGGAACTTCAATGCGGTCTCGGAGTCGGGGCCATCGTGGTCGGCCGTGTCCTGGGCGAGGGCGTGGAAGGCGGACGCGGCGGCGAGGTAGTCGCCGGCCTTGAAAAGGACGTCGGCGAGATCCGTCCGGAGCCCGATCACTTCGGTGTGGTCGCCGCCGAGGACGCTCTCGGCGCGGGCGGACGTGCGGCTCAGCGTGCGCGCGGCCTCATCGAAGCGGGACTCGCGCATGAGGCGTTCGGCGCGGCGGCGGGCGCGGGCGACGTCGCCGAGGCTGAAGGAGTCGGAGGCCGGTGCTGACCGGGGGCCGGGCTGCGGGGGCGGCGGCGCCGTGGCGGTATAGGTGGTCAGGGTTCGCCCGGCGACGTCCGCGTACATGCGGAGTGCGCTGCGGCCGGCGTGCACGGCTCCGGGGAGCTCTTGCAGACCGGTGGTGTACGGGTGCAGGGCGTCGAAGACCTCGTCCGCGGAGGCCGGCCGGGCCTCGGGGGCTTTGGATAGAAGCCGCTGCACGAGGGTCTCCAGGTCGGACGGTACGTCGGGGCGCAGCCGTCGGAGCGGGTCCGCCTTCTCGTAGATGTGGGCGTGCATGAGGGACACGTGGTCGGGGCCTTGGAACGGGCTCTGGCCGCTGAGCATCTGGTAGAGCACGCAGCCGAGGGCGTACAGGTCGCTGGACGGGCTGGACTGCCCGCGGAACTGTTCGGGCGCCATGTACGCGAGCGTGCCGAGTTGCTGGTTGGAGCTGGTGAGACGGGAGCGCTCGTCCGCGTCGAGGGCGACGGCGAGACCGAAGTCAAGGACCTTGACCGCGCCGTTCTTGTCGACCATGAGGTTGCTGGGTTTCAGGTCGCGGTGCACGAACGATTTCGCGTGCGCGTAACTGAGGACGGCGCAGACCTGCGCGGCGATCGCGGCGCCCCAGCCGATCGGGAGCGGGTCGTGCTCGGCGACGAGGTCGTCGACGTTGACGCCGTCGACCAGTTCCATGACGAGGAAGAGGCGCCCGTCGAAAGGGCCGCCCGTGACCTTGTCAGCGTCGTACAGGACGGGCACGCCCGGGTGCCCCATCCGCGCGGTGAGCTGCGACTCCCGGACGAACCGCCTGATCAGCTCCGGCTCGTCCGCGAACCGGACGAACTTGACCGCGACGCGGCGTCGCAGCCGGGTGTCCGTGGCGCCCCAGACCTCGCCCATCCCGCCCTTGCCGATATGGACGGGATCCAGTTCGTAACGGTCGGCGATGGTCGTCACGGCTGTCATTTAACCGTCCGGGCGGAGGCCGCCACCACCCAGGCCCTCGATCCCGAGCGCGATCGTGTCGTCACCGGCGTCCGCCAGTTCGCGGAGCGCCCCGGAGAGCCTCATGAGGCGGTTGTGGGCGGCGCCGTAGGAGCGCTGAGCTCCGATCGGCAAGTTCGGGATGGGCGTACGGCGGACATCGGCCCGGGACGAGGTGGACGATGCACGGGCCTGCCCGGCGGCGTGCAGGAAACAGGCGAGGAAATGGGGGTCGTATCTGGTCTGGTCGGGGCGGAGGACCTGCACTTGCGGCCCGGCGGCGATGCCCTCGGCGTCGATGACGTGCGGTTGGACCTGCCGTCCGGTCTGGGCGACGGCCACGTCACCCGGGCGGAGCAGCAGCAGGCCGGGGGCGGAGACCGTGCGGGCGGAGGGGCCGCGTCCGATGGTGATGTCCTTGCCGGTCAGGACGGGAATCTCGCCGGTGTTCAGTTCCATCTTGAGTGGTGGGTTCAGTAGTTCGATCGTGCCGTTCTGGATCAGTTCGGCGAGCGTCGTCGTGCTGTGCTCGGCCGCCTCGGCGAAGGACGTCAGTTCGTCGGCGAGGGCATTGACGGCGGTCAGTCTGCCGCGGAACCGGGCGTGGGCCTTGTCGAACCCGGCCCGGATGTCGGCGCTGCCGCGCAGGTGGCGGGACGGAGTCACGTCCACCGTGTCGTCGAGCAGGTCGATCAGCGGGACGGGGCGTCCCGTGCCGGGGTCGCCTTTCCCGCGCAGGAACCGCGCGGTGGCGTCGATCAGCGTCTCGGTCCGGCCACTGGAGGCGTCCAGCATCAGCACGTGCGTGGGCGGGGGGTCGCCGTCCGCGGGGCGGCGCAGCAGCCAAAGGTGGGGCGCGGAGGTCGATCCGGCGGCCGCGCCGGTGGGCAGTTCCAGCACCGCGCGGAGGGTGCCGGTGCGCAGAAGGCCGGCGCGGATGCGGCGGCCCGAACGGCGGCCGGCGGCGGCGGGAGGCATCAGCACCGCCGCCTCGCCGCCGGGACGCAGATGCCACAGGACATGCTGCACCCACGCCAGTTCGGGTTCGCCGCGCGGCGGGAGGCCGTGAACCCAGCGGGCGTCGCCGGCCAGGTCGTCGTAGCCCCAGGCCCGGTCGCCGAAAGGCGGGTCGCACAGCGCGGCGTCGAACCGCTCGCCGTCGAAGCCGTCGGCGGTGAGGCTGTCGCCGTGGACGATCCGCGTGTCGCCGTCCCCGTGAAGGTGGAGGCGGGTGCGGGTTATGTCGGTGCCGTAGGGCTCGCGGTCCTGCCCGGCCAGGCTGCCCGCGCCGCGCTTCTGGGCCGCCATGAGCAGGTTCCCGATCCCGCACGCCGGGTCGTACACCCGGCCGCCGTCCACCTGGACGAGGCACGCCATGAGCCATGCCGTGTCCGGCGGCGTGGGCACGATGCGCCGTGCGTGCGCCTCGACGAGACGCCGGACGAGATACTCGTAGGTGTCCGGACTGCGGAGTTTCCGGATTTCCCGCGCCAGCGACATGAGGTTCCCGGGGACGCCGCCGCCGCGCCCCCGGCGGGTATCGCGCTGTGGCGGATAGGCGGTTCGGCCGAGTTCGCCTACGACCTCGCCGAGTTGGAGGTCGTCGGCCGTGGTGCGCAGCAGTTGCCACAGCCGCTCCTCGGGGGTCAGCGTCAGGGGCTTGCCCTGGTCGGCCAGCCATTTCTCCACGTCCGGCAGGGCGAACAACGGGCTGTTGGCGGTGCCCCCGGCGGGCTGCGGAAAGTCGTCGTGGCGGCGCCGCCAGTTGGACACGGCCGCACGCCCGAACCCGGTGAGCCGGGCGATATCGGCCGCGCTGACGAGGGCCTCACCCCCGCCCATGTCGTTTCCGACGGCGCTGATGGGTCCGTCGGTCTCGCCCTTGTCGGCCTTGGCGCCGGCGCTCGGTGTGGTCACAGGCGTTCCAGGAGTCCGGCCGAGCGCAGGGCGTCGAAGTGTTCGGCGGCGCGTTCGGGGGCGGTTCCGCCGCGGACGAGCAGCCCGGCTTCGATATTGCTGTTCACGCCGGACTGGGTGAGGTTGGCGCTGGAGACGAGGAGTTCACGGCGATCCGCGACCGCGATCTTGGCGTGCATCCGTCCCTTGTCGTCGGCGCGTTTGGTGACGGGCCAGTGCCACAGTTCCACACCGAGGCCGTGGAAGGCGGCGGCGGGTTCCTCACCCGAGATCGCGCTGCCCGCGCCTTGGAGCGTCTCCACGACCACCCTGACCACGACGTTGCGGGCGAGGGCTTCGGTGAGGGCGTCACGGAGCGGCCGGTAGGGCTTGGCGGAGTACGTCATCAGCAGCAACTCGTGCCGGGTGCGCCGGACGAGCTGGGCCAGGACCTGTGCGGTGGCCCGCACCGGGACTCCGTGCTCGGTCGGCCCGCTCCACACCGGCTCCACCCGCACGGCCTCCTGCTGGAGCGCCGCCGCGACACCCCGCAGGTACGCCGCGACGGCGTCCGCAGGGAGATCTTCTTGCTGGGAAGCGGCGATGAGGGCGTTGGCCTCCTCCTCGAAGCCCGGCACGCTCGTCCGGACGGCGAAATACTGCTGCCGTTCGAAACGGTCGGCCAGGACGCGGAGCCCTTCCGGCCCGATCCGCAAGGCGGGTTCGCGGGCGCCCGCTTCGAACCTGTCGAGCGGCGTCATGTCGGCGTCGTCGAAGTCGCTCACCGGCTCACCGTCCTGTCGAGGGCGGCGGGGGACGTCCTGCGCGGTGGTCTCGTGTCGAGCGGGGGCGTCATGGAAGGTCGGGGTAGAGGGCAAGGTCGCTGTCGGCGACGGGGACGACGAAGCGGCGGTCGAGGAACTTGTTGCCGCGTTCACAGGTCGTCTCGGAGACGAACAGGCATACATGGCAGGCGGCGCCGTGCAGGAAGTCGGCCGGGGCCTGCGGGAGGCGTTCGGCGCACAGTGGGTCGGACGAGCAGTGGCGCGCGTCGGCCAGGGCGCGGCGGGTGAGGCGGACGAGCTGCTCGGGTTCGGCGAGGGAGACCAGGCCGCCGAGGGTGCCTTCGGCGTCGGGGACGGCCGTGTAGATGAGGATGCCGCTGCGGCGCGGGTCGTCCTCGGTGCCGGAGTAGATGCGTTCCGACAGGCTCGCCGAGCTGTATCCGCATTCGAGGGAGATGGTTCGGATCAGCAGGTGGGAGAGCGTGTGCAGGGCGATGAAACGAGCGCCGGGCCAGTGCGCCATGTCGTCGAAGTCGGACATGCTCGCGATGCGGTCGGAGTAGCGGTTGCGGCGGTGCCGCGCGTACGCCTCACGGTGCAGGCCCATCGCTTCGGACTTCTCGACGCGCTCCTCCCATTCCTGGAGGAGGTCTTCCGAGACCTTGAGGAAGATGCCCTCGCCGCGCACCTCGCTGGCCGGTACCCAGGTGGGCTTGGATCGGGCGAGCGGGACGAGTTTGACGAGGTTCGGGTCTTCGGGGTCGGGGGCGTCCAGCCGGGTGAAGCCGATCAGGGCGCGAACCTCACGAAGCCGCTCGGCTTGGACGACGTCGGCGTAGATGCCGGTCAGTTCGTCCGGGACGGGCTGGTAGGCGCGGCGGAGGGTGAAGTCGGAGTTCGGGTCGGGCAGCTTGGCGGCGGAGAACACCTCCCATTCGGCGGTGCGCAGGTCGGGGTTCTTGTCCGCCTTGTCGTCGCCCGCCCCTTCGAGCTTGGCGCGATGCCTGGCGACCGCCTCGGCGATCTCGTCGTCGGTCCACTGGTCGAGTTCTTTGAAGGCGGGCGCGTTCTCGCGGGCCCAGGCGTACATCGGCTTGTCGATACCGCTGACGGCGATCCAGTTCAGCTCGACCTTGGCGTCCAGTGCGCTGGCGCCGGACTGCGGGACGGCCAGGGCGGCGAGTCCCTTGGCGAACCACTGGTTGGACGCGCCGACGACCAGCAGTTTCGGCCGCTTGTCGCAGCCCTGCGGGTCGAATGTCGCCAGGTGCGGGTGGCGGCCCCGGCAGTGGGGCAGGTTCTCCTCGCCGCGCTTGCCCTGCGCGTCGCGGATGTTGCGGCGCTCTCCGCAGTTCACGCATTTGATCTCGACGTTGGCGCCGAGGTTGCCGCCGCGGTCCTCCATTCGCAGCCGCGGGTGGCTGGCCTTCTGGCATTTATCGCCGCGGTGCACGAAGTGCGCGTACGGGAAGTCGTCGAGATGGCCGTTGGTGCAGGTCAGCACGAACCGTGCCGCTACGGCGAGGGGTTTACGCTTCTTGCACTTGTCGTGGAAGAAGCGCGCCTCGTGCGGTTTGCGCGGCTTGGTGTTCTCGAAGCGGAAGATGCCCGAGTCGAGGCCGCCGAGTTCGTTGCAGTGGGTGCAGCGCAGCCAGCCGGGGAAGGGCGCGACCGGCACGCCGATCTTGGACGCGGGGCCCGCCGGCTCCCTGTCCAAGCCCTCCATCCATGGGGCGGGCATCAGCTTCTGGACGCTCTTGCCGATGCTCTGCTGGACGGCGGCCAGCAGGCGCGGCTCGGCGATCGGCATCGCCTCGGGCAGCCCCTGGTGGTTCCAGTCGTCCAGGCCCTTGACGAGGACGGAAAAGTTCGGCAGGTCGACCAGTGCCCCGACGCCGCTGGTGAACATGAGGTGGCTCGGACGGACGCTGCCGACGCGGCGGCGGAGGATCGCGGGCTCGGTCATCGGGTCTCCAGTCCGTTCGCGGCGTCGAGGGTGGACTGTCCGAGCTCGTCGCCTTCGGGCTCGTCCTCGTCGGGATCGGAGGGCGGGCCGAACGACCAGTCCGGTTCGTTGTAGAGGGGGTGGTAGATGGCCTCCCCGCCGGGGAAGAGCAGGTTGATCTCGTTCTCCGTCTCCCGCATCGACATGCCGGTGGTCATCGTCTCCCACCTGCCGCTGCCGGCCGGCCGCAGCAGCCCCTTGATCGTCTGCTTGTTCCAGGTGCCGTCCTGGTAGCCGAGCCGGGCGCTGCCGCCGGTCTTCTGGCCCTCCCATGCGTCGAGGACGACTTGGGCCCGTTCGTTCAGGTACTCGCGTCCGCGCGTCCCGGCGACGGCTTCGGCGCGGGCAAGCATCCTGTCGACGATCTCCTGGACGCGCGGGTCGGACCGGTCGATGTCGAACGCGTCGGGGTTGCGGGAGAACTCCTCGGCCGCATGCCGGATCGCGGCCACGAGGGTGCCGGCCGTGCCCCTGTCTAGGGAGCGGCGGGTGTACGGGGTCACGGAGAGAGCCTCGACCTGCCGGTAGAACGTGGAGTGGTAGTGCTCGAAGTCCTCGTAGTGGGCGAGGTCGCGGGGACGGGACCAGTTGTAGAGCGTGACGACCAGGCCGGGGCGTTCGGAGTCGCGTCCGACGCGTGAAGACGCCTGGATGTACTCGGCGGTGTTCTTGGGCTGCCCGACCATGACCATCAGGCCGAAGCGGGACACGTCCACGCCGACCTGGAGCATGGAGGTCGCGAGCACCACGTCCACCGGCTGAAGCCCCGCGCCGCTGCGTTTGTAGAACCGCTCGGTCATCGGATGCCTCGGTGCGCCCTTGGCCTTGGAGTCCCTCCGTTCCTGCAGGTGCCGCCGCATGTCAGCGAACATGTCGGCGCGGCGCCGGCTCGTGTCGAGGTCGGGGTCGAAGCCGTGTTCCAGCAGTTTGAGCACGTCGCTGATGTCGCCGGACGAGATGCGGGAGGTCAGCTCCTGGATGGTGAGCATGCCTCCGCGCTGCACGATCCGGTCGGACAGGCCCTTGGCCTTGCCGTGGCGGCGAACGCGCGTCGTCACGTCGTCGTCCAGGTACCGGCGCATGCCGGCCAGCTCCCGGGTGGCGTTGAAGTAGCCGACCATTGTCATGTAAGGGTCAGCGGGTTCGCCGTACTTGTCGAAGAGCGTCTGCCCGGCGAGCAACAGGATCTCGGCGAGCCTGATCTCTGCGGACTTGATCCGGACCCCGTGCGCGCAGATGCCCAGGTAGCGGCGCCCCGGCGTCCGCCGCGTGATCGGTTCCTGGCGGGAGAAGAAGGTGTCGGCGACGTCGATGACCTGCGGCGGGAACACGGCCAGATCGCGGCCGAAGACGCCGCGGACCTGCTCGCGGGCCCGCTTGGTGGTGGCGGTCGACGCGACGATCTTCGGGCCGGTGCGGCTTCTCCGGTACGGCCAGGACGACAGCTCCGCGACGGCCGCCTCGAACAGCCCGACGGTCGTGCCGAGCGCGCCGGAGATGAGGTGCAGCTCGTCCTGGATGATCAGGTCGGGCGGGCGGAGCCGGACGACGGGCCGGGCGCTGACGGCGGGGAGCGCGCCCTTCTTGTTGTGCTTGCTCGCGCACCCGGTCTTGTCGTCCAGGTCGTCGTGGCGGAAGCCGTGCCGGTCGCAGTGGCCGCGGGCACGTCCGAACAGGATCCCGGCGTAGCCCTTCCAGGGCAGCTGGGCCAGCTTGTCGACGGTGGCGATGACGAGGCTCGGCGCGTACCGGTAGATCTCCTCGTCCACGGTCAGGATCGGAAGGCCCTCGCCGGTCGCCACCTTGCGCGAGAACGGGCAGGCGTCCCCTTCACCGCGCGGGCAGTAGAGCAGGATGCGGCGCCGGTCGTCGTCGATGTGCAGGTCGCGTTCAGCGCGGAGCCCTTCACCGCACCAGGGGCAGGCGAGCGTCTGCAGGACGTTGGCGCGGTGGCCGCTTCCCTGGTCGCGGGCCTCGATGATCTGGTCCTTGGCGTCTTCGAACCAGTTGGGCGACACCCCGGCGCCGACCCACAGCCCGATGCGGAACCGCTCGTCCCCCCACGTGTCGGGGTCGCGCCGCCTGATGACCTCGGCGGCGCACACGAGGGCGGCGGCCCGCTGGAACTGCTGGGCGGTGAGCAGCCGCAGCGTGTACCGCATGAGGACGGCGACGCCCGCCATCCCGTCGCGGGCGTCCTCGGCCGTGCCGAGCGTGCATTGCAGCCGGCGGATCGCGAACGTGTAGGCGGTCAGACCCAGGTACGCCTCGGTCTTGCCGCCGCCGGTCGGGAAGAACAGCAGGTCGACGAGGGCGGTGTCGTCGGCCGCGCGCTCGGGGTGGCCGGGGTCGGTCAGCGACGGCAGGTTGAGCAGGACGAACGCGAGCTGGAACGGACGCCAGCTCGCGGCCCTCTCCCCCTGTGCATCGATCTCCCGTAGCGCCTCGTCGTAGGTGCGGCCTTCCTCCCGGTGCGGGACGAGCGCGGTGTGGCGGCGTTGCAGGGCCATCGCCTCGTTGGCGAAGTGGAAGGCGGCCAGGGCCTCCTGGTGCCCGCGACTGGTCTCGTCCGACAGCAGCCTGACCCCGGCCTCAATGCGGTTGGCCGCTCTCCTTGCGTCGTGGACGGCCTTCCGGGCGGCGCCCCTCAGCCCGTCCGGCAGCCCGGGGATCTCGGCTTCCCGGTCGTCCAGCCAGGTGGTGTAGCCGTCGACCAGGGGCTGGAGACCGTCCTTGAGCTGCGCGGGGCTGGCCTTGGCGAGGACGTCCATGGACAGCGTCACGTGCTCCAGTGGGGTGCCGGGCCCGGTCGGCGCAATGGTCGCGGGCACGTTGTGGGCCGGCAGCCATGTGGTGGTGAGCCGGTGCGCAGTCCGCTCCCCTTCGGCGACGTCCGCGTGGACGGCGACGTTGCGCCCGGCGGCGTACCGGCGCTCGTTGCGGTACAGCAGCCGCAGGTGCAGTTCCTCCGCGTCGTCCCCGACGGCTTGGAGGTCGTCGACCGGGTCGTCAACGGGCAGGAACACGGCCTTCGCCCCGTCGAGCGCCGTCATCGTCAGCTCGGGCTGGAACAGCCACGCCGTGTCCTTGTTGCTCGTCGGCTCCGTCTGCTGGTTGACGAGGGCGATCTCCACGACACGCCTGCCGTCCCTCGGCCTGACGTTCACGCTGAGCAGCACGCCGGGGGCCTCCTCGTGCTCCCCGGTCAGCGGGATCTTGTAAGACTCCTCCGCGTCGAGCCGCACCTCTTTCTCGCGCGTGAACGGCTCCCGCGCCCAGACACGGACCTTCTTGCCGTCCTCGCCTTCCTGTTCGTGCTGGTCGTAGCGCCCCCAGGTCGCCTTGACCACGACCGCGTCCACATCGCCGCCGACGCAGAAGGACAGGCCCATGGAGGACGCCCAGATCTTGCCGAGCGTCTGCGGGCTGATGACCTCCGGCAACCCTCCCTCCGCCGCGTCCCCGTCCACGCCGGTCTCGGTGTCGGGCACCTGGTCCGCGTTCTCGATCGTGGACGCCGGCGAGGGCCGTGGCCCGAGCATCCCGACGAGGTATCGCTCGCGTGGGCCCATCGCCTTGGGTTTGAACTCCTCGTCGGGCCCGTCCCACGGCCCGAGCAGGTCGCGTTGGACGAGTTCTTCAAGCTCGTCCCGCACCTGGAACGAGCCGCCCTCGGCGAACGCCTGCGGAACGTCCAACGGCGGAATCGCCTTGGTGGCCTCACCTTTGACCAGGGAGAGCTGCACGTCCCCCGGCTGCGGGAACAGCCCGCCGTCGTCCTCACCCACGCCGCGCCTCCACCCCTCGATGTCGTGTACAAGCTACACAAGCACGTCCCTCCGACAGTCCGCCCCATCCCGGTGGCCCGGCTTCACGCGTGGCCGACCTCGGCCACGGCGGGTTCTGGGTGATAAAGGCGCTGTACATGCAGTTTTCAGGGAATTTCAGATACGTGATCTTGCTCTCTGGACATTGGACGGGGGGCGGCCGCGTCCGAGCCGATCACGGGCGGTCGCACAAAAGGTAAGGGCGTCTGTTACGTCCGTTTCCGCAGCTACGCCGCTTCCCACCCTGAACCCGGTTCGGTTGCGGACACACCACAACCATCACAGAGTCTGCCCAATTCCCACCGAATTGTCGGGCCAGCTCTCCGGCGGGGATCCAAGGAATGCGCAATGCCTCTGGAAGATCAGTTATTACTCGTCCATAATGGGTCTCGGATGAGAATCGTTGAACAATGCAGCCGACCTGGAAGGTGTGGCGTCATGGATCCCGCGCTCGCCGGGTTGGCAGGTGCGGCCGGGGCGGCTCTCGTCGAGGCCATGACCACCGACGTCTGGGGCACCGCCAGGGCGCGTCTTGCGCGGATCATCGGCCGCGGTGTACAGGCCACCGAATCGGACTTGGCCCGGGAGTTAGAGGAGTCGGCGGGCAGAGTGAGCCGGCTGTCCCCACCGGAACAGGCGGCCGTGGCGGCGGAGCAGGCGAGGTGGACGGCTCTGCTGACGGCCTTCCTCGCCGAGCACGTGGAGGCCTCGGCCGAACTCGGGGATTTCGTCAGCCACGTCCGGGAGTCACTGGCGGACACGGGCACCGTCCAGGTAGTGCAGAACATCACCACAGGCCGGAATGCCTTCATCGCCGGCCGGGACCAGCACATATCCATGTCCTTGGACGACGATGGGTGACGAACTGGAACGTCTGGCCACCACTCAACAGGTGTGGGCCAGACGCGACGCATTCGTAGCGGCCCGCGACATCTACGTCACGGCGGTGCTGGGCAAAGCGGTGACACAGCCGCCTCTCGGAGCAGAAGGCGCCTACAAGCGGGAACGGCCTCTCTTCGTTCAGTACACGAATCCCGAAATTCTCGCTTGTTACGGCGTCGACGTCGGTGAAAGGCATGCAGCCCTCTCCCTGACCCAGGCGCTGGACGCCACGCGGCTGGCACTGCTGCTGACCGACCGGCACCTGCTCATCCCCGCGTCCTACATCTTCGAGATTGCCTGGTACCCGATCTTCCTCGGGTGCATGGAACCGCTGGTGCGGGAGGGCGTGCTCCGCTACGTGTCCCCCGTGCCCGACCTCGCCGACTACCGCGAGATGAAAGTCCACGAGTACCGGCGGGACCGGCACAACCCCTATCGCCACGCACCCGTGCGGGGAGTCTGTTCCGATCGCGATTTCACCTGGGCGCCCCGGCACGGTGGCGGAACGGCGGCCGGAATCGGTGATCTGTGGCGGGAGGCGCTCCAGCCCGGCGGTGAACTGCACGGTATCGCGCGCGGAACCACGAACAGATGGCACCGGCCGCGGGGACGCGCCGAACGGCTGCTGGCCAGAACCCCCGAACGGCTGGAAGGGCAGGCGTTCATCGCACGTTTCGTGGAACGTACGATACCCGTTCCCCTTTCACCCGCCGAAAGCGCATCGCTCGCCTTCTTCATCTCCCGCGCGTATCTGCGGAGCTACCTTCTCGACCTGGACGCCGCCATCCTGACGGACTTACCACCGGGCGACCTGACCTGCGGACTCGGCCGCCAGACGACCTCCATGCAGGGCAGGCTGCTGTCGGCCCGACGGCTCGACTCGGTCCTGAGCTGGCTCGGAATCCGGGATTTCGTCCATCGCATCGCCGACTGGGACGAACTGCTGCGGCTGCGCGCTCTTCCCGAGTTCGGCTTCGTCATCGACCGGGCCTACGACAACGCCTCGTCGAACGCGTTGCGGATCGCCGTCCTGGACACACGCGGATCACGGAATTTCCGGCCTGCCGGCACGTATGCCGAGGCGACGTCGAACGTACAGGCCCTGGCCGGCACCATGGCCGATTTCACCATTAACGGTAAGACGACCTGGAGAGACGATCGATGACCATATCCGTGTACTGCTCGGGCTCCATCATGAAGGGCGCCGCGGACGAAAGGAAACTCTGCTGGTCGGACGTCGAGAGGCTGGAGGTCGGCAAGGGCGCCGCACCGCACGAGGTCGTCTTCTTGAACCCGGACGACCCGATCACCGACCCGTCCAACACGCTCGGTCAGTTCGGCCGCGACATGTATCAGGTCATGGTCGCGAGCGCGGTCATCGTGGACGCCCGGGAAAGGCGCGGCATCGGCATCGGGGTCGAGATGACCGCCGCCGCCCTCCTTGGCACGCCCATCATCGTCGTGGCACCGCGGAACTCCAAATACCGGGCCGACGAGCTGGAATACCGGGGTGTGCGCGTCCGTGACTACGTGCACCCTCATGTGGCCGCGCTCGCCACCGCCGTCGTCGACGATTTCCTGTCCGCCGGGGAGAGGCTCGCGAAAGTCGCGACGGAGAAGGACGTCGAAGCCCGGCACATGCCCGTCTGGCTCGATGAGGCCATCACGGAGTACCGCGAAAACGTCCTGCCCGGTGACCCACCGATGCTCGCCGCTCTCGAGAGCCTGCACGGCCACTCGTTTGCGGAAAGCAGATGAGACGTGAGAGCCGACTTGGGGCAGAGCACCGCGGAGCTCATCGGCGGCGGCCAGGCGAACCCACGTGTCTTCACCGTCCATAACAGGGCTCTCGAAGACCTGCTCTTCGACCGCAATCTCACGGAGGTCGAGTTCCGCAAGACTTGTCTTCGCTGCACTCGTCATTTCGTCGCCCACCTGGCGGACGAACTCGCCACCGACGACATCGCCGAGCTGATGATCCTCAGCAAGGGCCTCGTCTACCAGCTCGCGGAGGCGATGGCCGCAGAGACCGGCCGCAACCTTCCCATCAACATGATCGCCACCTCGCGCACCGCGGTCTCCGACGGCGACGCGCGGATCGAGGCGCCCTACACCTGCTTCGACGCGCCGGCCGCGACCCTGATCATCGGGGACACCGTCGCCTCCGGCGCAACGATCACCGCGGCGCTCCGCCGCTACCTGGAGTCTCACCCGCTGCGGCGCGTGTACATCCTCTCCTACGCCGGAACGCTCTGCGGCGCCAAGAGGATCGCCGAATTCTGCTCGCTGCGAGGCATCGAGGCGACCTTCCTGTACGGCCTGGCCGCCTTCGGACTGGGCGCGAACGGCTTCGACCTGTCGTTCCTCCACCCGGAGACCATCACCCGCGCCCGCTACGTCCGGCGGGCTCATGAGCAGTTCTCCGGAAGGGCAGTCTCAGCGGTCGGCTGGGATTTCGGCTCCCAATGCATGGCTCCGCGCAAGTACCGACGGCTGACCTGGGTGGAGGCCGAGACCTGGGGTCTTTGTGACTCGGACGGCCTCAAAGCGGCCGAGAAACCGGATGACTGGTCCGACCTCGCACACGAACGCGCGGCCTACGAGCATGCCCTTCCGCGCCTTAGCGTGCAGACCGACACGTGATCGGCCCGCCTCAGAACGCGAGATAGGAGTCCTCGCCCTCGCTCACAGCCCGTTGATCCGCCTCTGCCGCTCGGAGTGATGCTGCTGGATGCGGCGCACGAGCCGCCTCTTCGCCCGGCGCCGTTGACTGCTGTTGCTCACGGGGACCTTCGCTAGCTCACGAGCCAGGAACCGCTTCCGCTCCACTTCCGCGACGTCTTTCCGAGAATCGCGGTCGCTCTCCCCGCCACCGGCTCCGTTGACCGTCACGGCCCGCTCGCGCCGACCATCGACCCAGTACTCACTCGACCCCATACCGACCTCACCAGGGCGAACGTCACTTGGCAGGAACTATAAGTGCCGTGAACTCAATCTTCAAGAGCTTGGCTGGCCGCCTGTGACGCCATCCTCGTCGCCGTCCCGGCGGGCGAGCCGTCAACCGGCGGTGCCCGATGCCGTTGCGCCAAGGCCTAGGAGAGGCCATCTCGCTCCGAGGTCCGGCTGCGACCGCCTTTCCTTGCCTTCTTGTCGTGAAGCCCGGCGGCGACCTCGGCCGCGTAACGCTCATGGTTCAGTTCAAGCAGCCGATCCACCAGCTCCCGCTGGACGGCCGGGCCCACGGTGTACCGCATCTCGCGCCCGGTGCTGTAATGGCCGTGGTCAAGCTGCGGGACCAGGTCGTCCCACCCGTACGCCCGGCACACCGCCTCATCGATCATCTCGTGGATCTGGCGAAGCTCCACAATGTCCGTATCCATGCACTTCGGGTCGTGCACCATGTTGTACGTCTTCGTGAGGCCGGCCTGCCGCGCCAGCATGAGATCCCGCCGGAACCGGTCCAGTCGATCCCCCAACACCCGCATCTCGGACGTCATCTCCGGTAAGGCCAACGTCTCGAACACATCAGACGGCGAGTAGTTGATATCAGCTTTCATCGTCGAACTGCGACTCACCGTCCAATGATAATGAAAATTGCTGCCAAGCATTGCCAACATCGCCGTATCATCCAAAGCGAATAATCCGAGCTTGTGCGCGAACACCTGCCCTGTCGGGACCATCACGGGCATGACGGTCTTGCTAACCAGCGCGATGACCACGGCCCGATCGAGCTCAACAACCGCCCTTTGCATGGCAGGCCGCTTCTCGGCGTACTGCCACCAGTGCGTCCGATAGGTCACGCGGTTATTTCGATCCCGTTCGGGTTTGACCAGACGGCGAACGCGGTCATGGCATTCCCTGTAACTCTTCGCCTCACTCTCAGGCCAATCATGAAAATTGATGACCCAGCGCGCCGCGGATAGGTCCGGACGTTTATTGACGTCCTGACCACTCAGGTAAGGGAACAGCACTTGGGCATTACGCTCGTCGTCCTCGATCAAACGGCTGGCATCGTCCGGTTGCATGGTGAAACCGGAACCCAGGACGTAGGATCCGATGAAAGCGATCCCGTGGTTGACGGCAAGTTTATGAGCTGATCCGAACACGCGGGATGCAGGGTTGAGGGAGGGAGTGATTCCTCGTACCTTGACACCGTCAGCGATGCGATCGGCCTCGTCCAGTACGGGTGCCTTGCTGGTCCAGATGGCGCTAAATTCCAGCGCGGCACTCTTCGACGGCCAGGGCTGAGACTTGATCGCCCGCCGAATCTGCACACCGTCACCCGCGAGCTGGTCTAAACCAACTTCGCGTGTGTCGCCTTGAGCGATGGTGTTCGTGGTAATAAGGCCGGCCTGACCATGGGCGTTGAGCAGTACATGTGCCTGTAGCAAAAAGTATGCGGCAAGATCGGCACTCCCGCGCGCACCTCGGCCGATAGATTTGACCAACAGTTCGCGATATGCCGTCCCGAGTGATCCGGTGACCTTCTGACCACCGAGGTAAGGCGGGTTGCTGATGATCGCGTCGAAACCGCCCTTCTCGAAGACTTCGGGGAAGACAAGCGGCCAGTGGATGGGCTGACGATCGAATGCTCCGCCCGGCTGGTCAGTGCGAAACCACGACTCGAGCTTGCGGGCGGCGAGTCCGGCTCCTTCGCTGCCGGACCTGATCGTTAACGCTGCAGTGACTGCATGTTTCGAACCAGTGTCCAAGCCGAGCGTCCCTCTGCGGGCGAAGGCCAGGGCCGCGCCGCTGGTGAGGTTGGCAAGCAGCCGGGCATTTTCAGCCTCGTTCTGCGCCTCGGCGAGCATGGCTCGCTTTGTGGTGAGCTTATCCAGGTCGGAGCCCTCGATCTCAACCAGTCCACGGCGCTTGTTACCAACGCGTCCGACAACTTCCCGGATCTCGGCGGTCAGGTCGAAGAGGGCGCTCTCGTCCTCATGCAGTCTTCGGCCGCGCTTGGCGTCCATATGCATGACTTCAAGCTGGTCGAGGGACGTGATGCCCAGCAGGGAGTCGCCGACGACGAGGCGGTCGTCCAGGAAGGCGAACGGGCGGTCCGGGCAGACGAGCCAGAGGGAGAGCTTGGCGATGTCTACGGCCATCTCGTTGATGTCCGCGCCGTAAAGGCAGTGTTCGATGATCTGGCGGCGGGCCTCGACGACGACCTGGTCGGCATCGGCGTCGAAACTCGGGACCGTGGCCGCGGATTCATAGTCGCGGACGCGTTCGTCCCCCTCCCGGATCCATGCGCCGACCAGCTGATTGGCGAGGTAACGGCAGGCTGCCACCAGGAATGCGCCCGACCCCATCGCGATGTCGGCGACCTTCAAGGAGAGGATCTCGTCCGACGAGAGGGGACTCCACTCCCTGCTGTCCGCGGTCTGCACCGGGCCTGGTGAGTAGACGAGCGGCTCCAGGGCGCTTTCGACGACCTTCGTCGCCAGCTCGCTGGGAGTGTAGTGAGCACCCGTTCTCCGGCGGAGGGACGACTCGGTCACGTACAGGGCATCCGTCAGGACGACCACCGGCAGGTCGCGCAGGTCCCGGCGAATGAGACGGAAGAAGGGCAGGAGCCGTTCGGTCAGGTGATAGTCGCCCCAGGTGACCGCCAGTAATTTGCGCCGGGCCTCCTTCGCTTCGGCCGGTGGAAGGGGAGCGAGCCGTCTTTCGAGTCCCTTGGGGGATCCGATACGGGAGTCTTTGTATTCGTCGGCGAGTCTCGTGGCCAAGGACGGGATGTCCGGAGACACGCCGGCGAGATCTTCAAGCGTGCTGAGGGCCACCTCCTCTTCGTGGCCAGGTCTTCCGATTAGCCCAACATACGTTTCCTCGGCGTAATAGGCATCGTGCGAGAGGAGCCCCTCATAGACATAGCCGATCTCTTCCACGGCCAGCGTCCGGAAGGACAGCCTGCGCCGCTCGCGCGTCTTCCCGGTGCCGATATGCACGTACTGCACTGCCTGCAAAATGTGCAGGACAGTGCGGTCGTCAATGGTGCCCGGCAACCATGGGTAACGCTGGGCGTCGAAGATGGAGCCGTCATGGCCTGGTATCGGCATATCGGGATGGCCGATGCCGTGGTAAACGGCGCTGAACAGCGCGAGGAGCCGGGACCATCCGGCGTGAGTGTGCTCCAAATCCTCCTCACTGCCGTCCCGGACGCGCTTTTCGAGTTCGCCGCACAGGAACCCGGCGGAGTAGGACGCCCTGTAGAGCGGTCTGTCCGCGGGCAGAAGCCCGCATTCCTCAGCGCAGAGCAGAAATATGATGCGCATCATCACGGCGACGGCACCGCGGTACACCTCGTGGGCGGGGATGTCGCCTATCCCGGTAGCACCCCTGGCAACGTCCGTTGCGTGAGCGCGTCCGATGGCCGCGACGAGGAGTTCGACGGCCTGTCTCACCTGCACGCCCAGGGCCTCTGTGATGTCCTCCTGACTGTCCTTGCTCGCATCGAGGAGTTCCGGCAGCGTCTCGCCGTTGGGGACGCCGAAGAACCGCGCCCGGCACAGGATGGACACGAATGCGCGGACGACATCGCGTTCCGCCGCCTCCTGCCAGGTGACCGAGTCGAACACGGCCGTTGTGGTGACGCCACCGCGCGGGGCCCAGACCAGGGCCCACCAGCGTCCGTCCGTGGCGAGACCGAGCTGGACGTCATGGTGGCGGCACAGCTGCGCGAGCCGGTCGGCCGGGGTCGCCGCCCAGTCCGAGCTCCTGATCCGCTGGTTCGGGTGCCCGTCGCAGATGAGCCCGAGAACCCGCACTGACTTCGCGTCTCCGCCGGCCTCGGTATTCGGCTCTCGCAAGGCGAAGGACGGCGCCACCGTCGTCGCATAGGCGGGGACGTCCATGGCGAGGTCACCGACTTCATCCTCGAAATGGACGAGTTCTTCCCAACCGAGGAGCTCGGTCAGGACGTAGTCGATCCACGGCCGTCCAGGAAGGGCGGCGTGTTCCAGACGGAGACGCTCACGGGCGCGCCTGTTCAGCGTGTCCAGGACGGGCCAGGTCCGGCGGAGTACGGGGAGGCTGAGGAAAGGGCCGGAGACCTCGATCAGGCTGAGCCATTCCGTATGGTCGTAGCCTTCCCTGCGTCTGGCGAACCGCGCCATTCATCGGCCCTCCCGCCTCACCTCTCAACTCTTTGTAAGCCGGTGTGCCGAACCGATCTTCACCTCATCGGAGCAGGCGTATCTACGCTTTTTGTATGACGGCCGCCTCATGGTTCGGAGCAATGCCGCGCGAGACCATCCGAGAGGCCTGCGGCGAGCCCGTCTGCATCTTCGTGCTCGAGAAGATGACGGGCCGAACGGAGTTGACCGCCAGTCGACGTGCGGAAGCACCACACCGCGCCGGTTACTTGGGCCGACCGAGGCGAGGCCCGCGTGAGGGCACCGGCGCAGGTGACGGCCGTGCGGCTGGGCCGATGGGCGCCGGGTGCGGTGACGTTGATGGGCCGCGGTCCCCAGCGGGACGTGCCCCGGACTGCTGCCGGGGCAGCCGGTCACGCGTCCGCGAACCCGCCTTCGCCCGCGGCTCCCCTTGCCGGTCCCGCCGAGCCCTAGGACTTCGGCCTGCGCGGGGAAGGGCGGGCGCGTGGTCAGGGCGGCTGTTCGGTGTAGAGGTCGGGAGCGAACCATTTCAGGGCCGCTCGGAGGTCGGCGGTTCTCTCGTCGGCGATCAGGTCTTCGACCGCGCAGACAAGGGTGCCGCCGTGAACGCCTTCGCCGTTGGACGGGTCGTGTCCCTCGCGGTACCAGGCGACGAGTTTGGCGTCGCGTCCGTCGCCGATCAGGCTGATCCGTTCGAGGACGTCCCAGCCGATCGTCTTCTCATGTTTCCCACGGGAGGCGGGATCGAATGCGAGGCCGTCGGAGCGCAGGATAAGGCGGCTGGTAGGCCGTTCGACCATGAACATGAATGTCAGAAAACCGCCGAGCATACCGGTCATCATGATGACGATCTGCAGGCCACCCTGCGTGAGTGCGTCCCAGCCCCCGTTCCTCCCAACGGCCAGCACCGGAATGGACGACGTGGTCAGTCCTGCTAACACGCCCATCTTGACCGCGCGCGCGGTTCTGAGCCGAGAGAAGACGGACCGTTTGACCAGGACTGGGGCCCTCCTCCCGGGATGGACAGCGAAAGCCGACCTCACGGTCGTTCCGGGACGTGGGTCGATGAGGTGAAGCGCGCTGCGGTGCGGGCCAACCTGAGCTTGCAGGGTGTGTGAGCCGGGGGTGATGTGGATGGAGCCGTGGCCGCCCGCAGCGACTCTGCTCACGGTCTTCCCGTCCACGATGATCTCGAGGTCGCGACTGGCCAGGTTTCCGATTTCCATGGTCCCCTGTTCCGTAGGCCTTTCGGGGTCGCGAGGCGGTGCCCGGCCGGTGTCGCCGAGCGGGATTACGGCAGAGGTTTTCGTCGCGGCGCGGCGTTCGGTGATCAGCGTTGCCAGGTCGGGTGGGAGCCAGCGGGTGGACGCGAGGCCGGGGGCGTCGAGGCGGTCGAGGACGTCGGCGACGGCGGGACGGGCGGCGGGGTCCTTGGCGAAGCAGGCGGTGAGCAGTTCCCTGAGCAGGGCGGGCACGCCGGACAGGTCCGGTTCCTCATGGACGATCCGGTACGGCAGCCCATGAGGGGAGCCGGTTCCGAACGGGGTGCGGCCGGTCGCGGCGAAGACCAGGACGGAGGCCAGCGAGAACACGTCGCTCGGCGGGCCGACGTCGCCTCCCCGTGCCTGCTCCGGCGACATGAACGACGGCGTCCCGAGTACGGCCCGAGGGGTGGTGTGGGACGTGGCGTCCAGCGCGCGGGCGATCCCGAAGTCGATGACGCGCGGGCCGTCCTCCGCGAGGATCACGTTGGACGGTTTCAGGTCGCGGTGCACCAGATCGCAGCCGTGGATCGCGGCGAGCCCCTCGGCCAGCCCCAGCCCCAGCACGCCGATCACCGACTCCGGCAGCGGACCGTGCCGCTCGACGGCCTCCTGCAGCGACGGGCCGGGAATGTAGGCGGTGACCAGCCACGGCGGGTCCGCGTCGGGGTCGGCGTCCACCACCTGCGCGGTGTAGAACCCGCCGACCCGGCGGGCCGCCTCCGCCTCCAGGGTGAAGCGCCGCCGGAATCCCGCGTCCCCGGCCAGCTCCGGGCGGACGACCTTGACGGCCACGGGACGTCCGCCCCGGGAACGTCCCAGGAACACCTGCCCCATCCCGCCGCCGCCGAGCCTCCGCTCCAGCCGGTACGGCCCGATCTCACGCGGATCTTCCGGCCGCAACGGTTCCATACGGCGAGACCCCTTCAGCTGAACGACGGTGTCTGCTCAACCCGCCGGAATCATCTCAGGAGACGGGCGGTCTGAACCACTCCCGCCATGAACGGGGAACGCCGCCGCGCCCGACGGACCGTTCTGCGCGGCGGCGTCCGGTGGAGGTGGTCGTCGGACGCCGGCGGTGCTCAGGGTCTTGGGGCCATTCCGGTGAAGGCCGCGTTGAGCACGCGGTCGATGTAGTCGCGGGTGATGGGTTCCTGGGTGCACAGGAAGCGGTAGTACAAGGCGCCCGAGAGCAGATCCATCGCCAGTTCCAGGTCGAAGTCGGAGGCGATCTGCCCCTGCTCCTGGGCGGTCTGGAGGCGGCGCAGAAAGTCGTCGCTCTGCCGCTGGATGAAGCGCTCCTTGTGCCCCGCGGCGACTTTCGGATCGTGCTGGGCCTCGCCGAGGAGGGCCCGGTACAGCGGGGCCCACGGCGGCCCGGTCAGCAGTTCCGTGGCCTTGATCATCACCTCGCGCGTATCGGCCACGATGTCGCCGGTGTCGCGGTGGACCAGGTCCTCGGTGTTCATGCTGAGGACCGCGTCGAGGAACAGCATCCCCTTGGACGGCCAGCGGCGGTAGATCGTGTGCTTGCCGACGCCGGCCCGGGTCGCGACCGCCTCGATGCTGAGTTTGGCGTAGCCGGCCTCCAGGGCTAGGTCGAGTGTGGCCCGCATGATCGCTTCGGTCCGGTCGGCCGAGCGGGCGGCGCGGTGGTCGGTCATGCCGCCCACCCTAATGGAACGGCACGTGCCGTGTTGACAGGATCCGGAAACGTGCGCCACGCTGGCCATCGTTAGATCGGCACGGCCCGTGCCGTGCCGGGAGTTGGACGGCGGTGGACGTGCCGCCGCGCAGAAGGCCCGCCCCGCCCCCGCTCAAGCAGAGGAGACCCCGATGGTCACGAAATGCCGTCGAACCCGCCGCCGACCACCGCGGCGTCCCCCCGGAGGTACGCCGGCGGCGGGAAGCCTCCGGCTAGTGGAGGGGCCGGGCAGGTGACGGAGTCAGCACGTGGTCCGGGATCCGAGCCCGCCGGCCCTCCGGACGCGCACGGCGACAGCCGCGCGGTGTCGCGGGAACGCGCCCGCATCGCGCTCGAACTCCACGACACCGTCGCGCACCACATGTCCCTGACCATCGTGCGGGCCGAGGCGGCACTGCGGAACGTCGCGGACCTGCCAGACGCTGCGAGACAGGCACTGGAGGCAGTACGGGACGACGCACGCGCCGCGCTCGCCGACACCCGCCGCATCGTCGGGTCGCTGCGCGCCGGCGACGCGGGCGCCCGGCAACCCGGCCTCGACCGTCTCGGTGAACTGGTCGGCGGGGCTCGCGGCAGCGGGCTGCTGGTGTCCAGCACCGTCGCCGGGGTGCCGCGTCCCTTGAGCCCTTGTGTGGACCTGGCGGCGTTCCGGATCGTCCAGGAGTCGCTCAGCAACGCCGTCCGGTACGCGCCGGGCGCCTGCGTGAGCGTCGAGATCCGCTACGGACTGGGCGCGCTCACGGCCTCGGTCGCCGACGACGGCGCCCGGACCGCGTCTGCCGCCCCGCCCGGCGGAGGCCACGGCCTGGCGGGGATGCGCGAGCGCGCCGGGATGCTCGGCGGCACCGTCAAAGCGGGGCCGCGGGAGGGGGCGGGCTGGTCCGTCGTCGCCGAACTGCCGTACGCGGAGCCCGGTTCCGGCGGCGGGCACCCGGCACCGGACCGGAGTCGCGCGGTCGTCCGCCAGCGCCCGGATGGACGGCCCGGCGGGCGCGGCCAGGCCGATCACCGCGACCGTGCGGCCCCCGTGCGCGTCGTCCTCGCAGAGGAGCTCGTCCTCCTCCGGGACCGGCTCGTCCACTCGCTGGACGCGTCCGAAGTCGAGGTCGTGGAGGCCGTCGACAACGGACCGTCGCTGCTACGCGGTTGACCGCGCACCAGCCGGACGTAGCGATGGTGGACGCTCGGCAGTCACCGACGTTCGCCGACGAGGGACTGCGGGCCGCGCTGGAGGCCCGCAGGCGTATCCCGGACGTGTCCGTACTGGTGCTCTCGCAGCACGTGGAACAAAGCTGCACCCGTGGAGGCAGCGTGCTCGATCCGATCCCGTCGGCCCCGTAGCAGGTTCGCCTCCACGCGCGCCTCCGGCACCTGGAAGCGGTTTGCCGGGCCGCCGCCGAGCTTGCCCCGCCCCGTGCCCGGACAGCGTCCGGACGGTTCGGGCAGCGGCGCGTGCCAGGTGAGCGGGCAGGGTCTGGCCGGGCTGTGGGTTCGGGGAGGCGGTGGCTAGAGGTGATGGTTTACCGTGAGCGCCTGGCCTCGGGTAGTCACCAGCCTCGCCAGAGCATGCGGACCGCAGGAAGAAGGGCCATGAAACACACCCTGCTGTGGACTGTCCCCCTGGGCCTTCTGCTCATCGTGCTCGCAGAGTGGGCTTTGCTGGCGAACCCTGGGGGACGGCTCGTCGGGCTGGTCCTGCTTTCTGTACTGCTGGGGTTCATCGGCGTGTTCGCGCTGGCGCCGGTCACCCTCGCGGCCGGCGCCGTGGCCGACCGGTGGGGCATCGCGGCGGCGGTGGTCCTGGTCGGGGCGTGCCTGTCGGTGGGAGTTCTGGCGATCATCGGCTCGATCGAGCGCGCCAAGCCCGGATACGTCTGGAAGTACGGCGAGCCGACCAGCGTCGCCATTCCGCACGACTGGACCTGCACGTTGTCCGGCTACACATGTGCGGGCCAGTGGACGTTGGACGGAAAGACGGTGCACGGTGGGGTCACCATGTCCCGGGCTGAGCATCGCACCCTCCGCTCGTCGACGGCGGTGGCCGCGGACAACGCGTACCACTTTGACGCGCGCGTCTTGGGGAATCGTGCCAGCACCGCCGGACTGAATGTGAAGCCCGCGAGTTCCGTGACGCTGGGCAGGGTCCCCGAATGGACGGGTTGGACGGCGGGTGCGGTCGGGCTGGGCGCCGTCCTGTTCGCGATCGTCTTCCCCCGGCGTACGTCCAAGACGGCTTCCGAAGCGCAATAGGCGGCCGACCGTCCAGCACCCGGCACGAGACCCCAACCAGACCTATTCTCACTCACCGGGTCAGCCTGCTGGCGCCCGGCTGCTCGCTCGCCCCTGCAGAATGGTCGGCATGCGCAGGTCGGATCGTTGGGCATTCGCCGTCCTAGGGGTCGGCGTCGCGGCGACCTTGGGCGGCATTCAACTGGCGGGCATGCTGGACGACTCGTCCGCGCCCCTGGCGTCCGAGTCCGAGTCCTGCCCCGAGCGTCCCGGCGGCGGAGCACGGTCCGATACGCGTTACGTGGAGAGGGGCGAGCCTTATCGAGGTGACGGCCCGCATCCGGTGGCGTTCAACCTGCGGTATGCCCAGGTCGGGAACGTGGACGTCCCTGACCAGTGGAAGCCGGGCCAGGACGGCGCTTCCCCTGGCCCCCAGCTGGTCGCCTGCGTCTACCAGGACACCGCCGTTCCACTGAAGGAAATCCGCGAATGCCTGTACTCGCATTTCGTGGGCACTCCGGTCGACCCTGACCATGCGACGAAAGTCGCGCTGCTGAAGGCCTCGTACATCGTCCAGCTGTACGAGGCCGAGAACGCCAAGCCGGTCGGCCGGATCGACGCGCCGGGCGCCGAATCGTGCCCGGCGGTGTACAAGGCGGGCTCCGGCGGCGCCATCTTCCAAGAACCCGATACCAGGAAGCTCCAGGCGGCCCTGCGCCCCCACATCGAGCGCTCCATCGCGCCATGACGCCGCCGCGGCGGCCAGGCTTGAACTCCACCGTAGGCACCCGCAAGGACGCCGATGACGCCCGGAACGTCTGCCCACGCGTCGCGCCCCACAACTGGAGGCAGCGGGGCCGACCGGGGGTGCCGGAGCGCGTGTCGAAGGTCGGGCCAGACGGGACGGTCAGCGGGTCGGGTGCCGCTTGACCTGCTCGATCAGACCGGCGAACTGCGCAACGGACAAGGTGAGGTGTCCCCCATCCGGGTCCTTGCTGTCCCGCACCCCAATCCCGGCCCTTGGCGCAAGTCGTCCCAGCTCAACGCAAGCCTTGTCTTCAACGCCGCCACTATGGGTGCTCGTTCGCCACTGGACGATCATGCGTTCATCTCCAAGTAATGCTTGAGGATCTCGCGTGAGCCATCCTCCGAGAGGGCTTTCACGCCGATACGTTCGAATTTATCCCCCATCTGGCGGACATCGCTCGGTGATTCGATCAGACGGCCCCCACCCTGAGCACCCGCGTAGGCGACATCGCGGGTCTCCAGGCGCATGATCTGCAACGATCCGTCCAGACCAACGTTCGCTCCCGAGGAGAAGGGGACGATCCGCAGGCTCACATGAGGCTCGTCGGCCATCTTCAACAGATGCCGAAGCTGTGCCGCCATGACTGACTTCCCGCCCACAAGGCGCGCCAGCACGCCCTCGTCCATGATCACCCAGAGATCCGGGAACTCCTCCCGGTCGAGGATGGCCGCCTTGCGCTCGGCACGTTCGGCCACCTCACGGTCGACGTCTCTCGTGGACCCGGCCTCCACGAGGGCTCGCGTGTAGTCCTCAGTCTGGAGCGCGAGCGGTACAGCTTGACCGTGATAGGCCCTGATCGATGACGCCTGCTTCTCGTACTCGGAGTACTGCCGGAACCAGTTCGGGTCGTGCGCCAAACGAGCAAACCACAGCAAAAGCTGCAAAAGCTTGCCGGTTCCGTAGTGTTCGTCCAGCTTTGCAACGTGATCTTCCTGGGGGCGCTGCCGACCTGCCTCCATATTACAAACAGACGACCTGGCAACCCCGATGATCTTTCCCACCTGAGTGAGCGACAAGCCAGCCTTCTCGCGAAGAAACCGCAGGTAGAAGGCCAGGAAGGTGTACATGGAGAGCCGCGGATCAATCGGGTCCCGGACGGTCGGCATTGGGAACTCCTGTTTGGAATAGTTTGGCTGTACACCAAAATCTAGAACTCTTCGGTGATCCTTGCCACAGGAAATCGGAATCTCGGACAAGGACAGGACGATGACGACGACGGCGACCGAAGAGTCGGTCATGCCCCTTATGGGCACGCCTGCCGCAGTGGGGCTCGCACGCACTTACGTGGATACCCGAATCCGCAAATGGGACTATTTCCGCATTCTCGACAGCGCGCTTCTCGTCGTCTCGGAACTCGTGACCAACGCGGCCCGCCAGACGCCGCGCGAGGAGATCCGGCTCCAGCTCAGCCGGGACGCCTACGGGGTCATCATCGCCGTCTGGGACAAGGACCACGAGCTGCCCAAAGCCAAGCCGATGACGGAACTCACCCTCGAAGACCTCGACCTTTCCGAGGAGGCGTTCGACGACAACGGCGGCTGGGGTCTCCACATCATCCAAGCCCTGTCCGCCAGGTGCGGAGTCACCGCTGACCCGGCCGGCGGCAAGTGGATCTGGGCGCGAATACACCCGTAGCGGCCGTCGCGCCCGCTGCCACGAGCCTAAGCACCAGCACAAGCACCCCTGGACGGCTTCACACGCGCGTCCCGCACCGGCAGTCCAGGCATGACCCTCGACGGGAGGTAGTACGAGATGGCCATTGATTACCTGACGGCCATGAGCGGGCGGCGTCCGTTCCTGACCGCTCTCGATGAGGCCGTTCGCAAGCGCGGCGGGATGTCGTGCGGCATCGTCCAGCGCAGCGGCACGCCCGTGTTGCACGTGATCAACACCGAATCGCCCAGCCGGTTCACGGAGATCGGCGCCGACTTCATCGACGGCGCCTGGATGTACACCTGGGCTCCCACAGGCGACACGATCAGCGCGGCCAACTCCCCGGAGAAGACCGCCGAAACGATCGCGCAAGCGGTCGGGGCTCATCTGCGGGTGACCCCATGATGCGGACCGAGGTAACAGAGATAGCGCGCCAGCTCGTCCTGTTCGGGACGGTGTGCCTCCTGTTCGGAGCCATGGCGGGTTACGTGCTGGGGCCGGGACTGGTGTACCGAGTCCGGCGGTTGGTTCGGAGGCTCCGCCGATGAACGTGACATCCGCTGAAGTGGCCGCCGCCCTGGGGATCACCAAAGCGGCCTACCAGGAGGCGATGACCCGCGCGGGCCTGCTCGCGGGAAAGATCGCCGAGGTTCACGCCTACGCCGAGTCCCAGCTAGCCGAGCTGGCGGAGCAGGACGACGACGCGGAGCCCGACACCTAATCAGCGCGCTCAACGCACGCCGCAATGTGCCTCAGTATCCCCGACTCCTCCTCACAGGAGAGACGTGTCAACGCCCCTCGTTATAGGTCGAGGTCCCCCGCAATGATGCGATCGACCAGGCTCGCCAACTCGACCAGCGAGACGACAAGGTGTCCGCTTCCGGGGTCCTTACTGTCCCGGATGCCCACCCAGGCGCCATCGAGAGAGGCCAGCTCGACGCAGTCTTGCGCCTCGGTGTAGGTGGAGGTCCGCCATTGCGGTTCCCTGGCCTGCTTCGTCATCGAACGCCTCTCGTCATGCGGGTCCGGCTACGGTAAGCCCCGAAAATAGTCGCGGAGGCGCCTTGACCGCCCTCCGAATCGGAGCGAACCTCCTCACTGAGGCGCAACTACGCGCAACGCCAGACAGGAGGTCGCGATGAGTGCTCTACGGTTGGTCGCCATCGACCCGGGCACCGACGGCGGGCACTGCCCCGCCTTGCTCGTAGATGACGCCACTGGCGACCTGCTGTTCCAGGGGCCACAGGTGACGTCCGAGGCCGAGCTGGCGGAGGTCAACGGGCAGAGTCCCATTGGCCCCAATGAGATCGTGGGACGTATTCCGGCACGTATGCGGGAAGTCCTGTTGAAGGCGCTGATGGAGGAGGCCGATGCGGACCCTCGACCTGAGAAGCTTTGACGAGCTGATCAGCGAATGCACGTCGCAGGCACTCCACCTGGAGATGCGTGACGCGTACGTGCCTTCTGACCCGTCATTCCGCGCCTTCACGGGCGAGGGGCCGGCCTACGACAGGACACAGCGGGAGACCGACTGGCACGCTCTGATCACCCCGGCCGTAGCTCGGGGCGTCTCGGTACGGCGGGCCCGGGTCGTCTCAGAACCCGTCACGCCCTACATCAAGTTCGAGTACGCGGTCGCTGAGTCGATGAACCTGGCCGCCGGTGAGCAAGTACGTTGGCTCCCCCGCCGACACGCCTCCGATCTGGCGCTCCCCGGCAACGACTTCTGGCTGTTCGACGATCGCCTGATCCGTTTTCACCACTTCGCCGGCGACGGCGAACACATCGTGGACGAGCTGACCGACGACCCGGCGGCGATCAAGCTATGTGCCACGGCCTTCGAGGCCGTCTGGGAACGAGCTATCGATCACCGGGAGTACCGGATCAGCTAGAACCGCTGCCATGCCGTCGACCCCCTCTCCTTCGTCCAGCGTCCAGGCTGCCCGCCGGTCTCTTGCTGCCCGGCTCCGCGAACTCCGGCAAGCCGCAGAACTATCCGGGACGGACCTCGCCACTGCGGTCGGCTGGCACAAGAGCAAGGTCAGCCGCATCGAGAAGGCCGTCCAGCCGGTGACGCAGTCCGACATTCGGGCTTGGTGCGAGGTCTGCGACGCTGAGGACCAGATAGACGACCTCGTTGCGTCGTTGCGCGCCGCTGAGGGCGGCTATGTCGAGTGGCGGCGGCTGGAACCGACAGGGCTCCGCAAGCTCCAACAGTCGTACGTCCCGCTCTATGAGCGGACACGATGGATGAGGGTCTACCAACCCCACGTCATACCGGGCCTGTTCCAGACGACCGAGTACGCGCGGGCGTTGCTGGACGCCATCACAGAGTTCCGCAACATCCCCAACGACGTTGCGGCCGCAGTACAAGCCAGGCTCGGACGGCGACGTGTCCTGACGACGGGTGGGCATACGTTCGCGTTCCTGATCGAACAATGCGTCCTCGATTACCAGATCGGCGGACCTTCGGTCATGGCCGACCAGCTCCGCCACCTTCTGGAGGACGTGTCCTTGCCCTCGGTGTCGGTGGGCATCATCCCCGCGAACGCCCCCCGACCGATGTGGCCTGTTGAGGGCTTCACCGTCTACGACACGACTCAGGTCCACGTCGAGCTGCTGACCGCGAACGTCACCGTCACGGCACCAAGCGAGCTGAACACCTACTTCAAGGCTTTCGACGAGCTGTCTGCCCTCGCCGTCTACGGCTCGGCGGCCCGAGAGTTGATCGACGAGTCTCTGAGAACTCTCGAAGCCGACTAGGGCGCAACTTGGGCGCAACAACGCGCAACTTCGTGGACCGAGGTCCTCACGATAGGTCAGTGTCTTGTAGCACAGAGCGTTGCTCTGTATCCGAAGTGACCGCGCCCCGAGGACAGGCGATGAACCCCGTGACTGTGAGCGAGCGGAGGGCGTTTACCTCCAGCTACCTGGCCACGCCGACGTCGGTCGGCATCGCCCGGAACACCGCCAAGTTGGCGGCGCTCGGCTGGGGATTCACCTACGAGAAGGCCGAAGAAGTCTGCCTTGTTGCTTCCGAGTTGGTCACCAACTCCGTTCGTGCGGCCAAGCACACCGAGATCCGGGTGACCATCGCCGAAGACGTCCCCGGTCACGTCACGGTCGAGGTCTGGGACCAGTCTCCCGACCAGCCCGAACGGAAGTTCGCCAGCCTCACGGACCCGGGCGGGAGGGGGCTCTGGATCGTCGAGGAACTGGCCATCCACTGCGGCGTCCGCCGCGAGAACGACGGAAAGGTCGTCTACGCCGTCCTATGAGCCCTCCCGGCCCTGCTGGAGCCCCGCCTGCCCCAGCACGGTCGGGAGGCCCCAGACCTGGCGGTACGTAGAGAGGTAGGTGGTCGATGTCCTGATCCCTTCTGAGCGGTAGGTCGTGAAGCTGAGGGGTCCCGGGGTGGACGACCCTTGTCCGGGGCCCCTCTGTTCGACGAACGAACTAACGAAGTCGGCGCGAGGCATCCGGCCTCGCCCAGAGACTCCAGAGGAGGAGTCGGATGACCATCGCGATCGAACGGGTAGAGCAGATCGGTCGAGACCCTCGCGAGCTGATCCCCGCGTGGGCGTACGAGCTGCTCGTGAAGGACTTCCGCAAGAAGCACCACAGCTCGCACCCATACACCGAACGTGTGGTGGGCCAGAACCTCGTGTTCCTGAAGGCCGCCGGCCAGATCCGACGGGAGTCGCGGTGCGACCGCCGCAGGTACGTCAGGATTGTCCCGACCAGGCCCGTGGACGAGGCGTGGCACGAGGCGCTCCAGCGGACCGAGGTGTACCTTCCGATGAGCCTCGCTTTCGCGGACTCGATGATCCACCACCGGCCCGTGATGGACGGAGACATCCGGTCCGGCGCGGCCCTTGCCCGGACGATCCCGTACCTGAAGGCCACTGGCATGTACGTCGACCCCGAGTTCTGGGACGACGAGTCCGGGTCGTCCTGCTGCCCGCCGGAGTGCAATGACCAGAGTGGTCGTGAGTCCCTGGGGCGCTGGGGAGACATGGTGCCCAGCGGGCCACTGACCCTTCAGTTCTGATCCGAAGGAGTCTCATGCGGAGCGACTGGACGGACCTACCGGAAGAGCTTCGGATCGAGATCGAGGCCAAGGCCGGCCCGATCAGTTCCATCGACCCGGCTCCTACGGGCAATCACGCGGACATCGCCTCGACGCTGCACAGCCCGGAGGGCCTCACCTTCGTCAAGGCCGCCCGGAAATTGGCGGACAGGGACGGTCCCGAGGTCATGTCGTTGCGCCGTGAGGCGGCCGTCAACCCGTACGTCTCGGAGATGGCTCCCCGGCTTCGGTTTCAGGTCGAGGTCGGGGAGTGGGTTGCACTCGGGTTCGAGCACATCACCGGCCGGCGTGCCGACTTCACGCCGGGCTCGCCGGACCTGGCCGTGCTAGCCAAGACGATTCAGTCGATCCAGGGCACCCCATGCCCCGACGTGGTCCGGATGGTGGTCGAACGCCGCTGGCAGTCCGTTGCCAAGGACGTCTCCCCCATGTCCGGCTCTGCGTTGCTCCACACAGACCTCAACGAGGACAACCTGATCATCACGCTTGAAGGGCGTGCCTACGTCGTCGACTGGGCGTTCGTCTCCCGTGGGCAAGCCTGGGTCGAGTTGGGTCTTCTGACCCCATGGCTGCTCAAGGCCGGCCACAGCCCGCGGGAGGCAGACGAGTGGGTCTCTCAGTTCGGCTCGTGGACGGATGCGAAGCCGCCCCACGTCGACCTGTTCTCGACAGCCCTCGCCGAGAGATGGCGGACGCACAGCCAGACCAATTCGGCGGATTGGGTGGCCGAGCACGCCGCGCTCACCAAACAGTGGGCGGATTACCGGTTGGAAGCTGGGAAATGACCGACTGGACGCAGTTCCACCCCACTCAGCCGATGACCACACCGGACGGCGACACGGTGAACATCGACGTCGAGATGGTGCCGCTCGTCGTCGAGCTCTGGCGTCTCGGGTACGTGACGAAGGTGGCGTGCCAGGACGCCGGCGAAGCCGTGCGGGAAGGCGGAACCCGGGTGGCCAAGGCAGACCGCACGCGTGTCGCCGCCAGAACCATGGCCCGAGCGTGGCTCATCGTGCAGGCTGATCAAGGCCCGCAACTCCTCGACAGCCTGGAGGAGTTGGATAGGGAAGGCGACTGGAGGCATTTCCCTGTGGTGAAGGATGAGCATCCCGAGTCGTGGATCTCGATCACCTTCCCCCGGCGCCAGATCGCCGAAGCCACCGCGCTACTACGAACGAAATAAGTCCAAAGACGGTCAACGAACGGGAAGCCTTGCCAAGCGCACCCATGGGGCTCTGACCAGCCATAACCTGCGGGCATGTGTTGCCCTGATTGCGGACGTCGAACTGGCGTACCGGACCTCATGTGTCAACAGCGGCCGAATTCACACGTCGTCGACACGTGGTTGTCCAGGTTCGAAGGCGAGGCCATCGATACGATCGGAAGTCGCCGGTCCCCTGGTTCTCTCGGCGTCCGAATGTTGACTGCTTTCCATGATTTGCCCTGTCTCGTTACCAGCTACGTCGGTCAGGAGTCCTCATGGCGTCACAGCAGTTCGGGCCCCCCTCGGGCACCCGCGATTTCCTCGCCGGTGCGCTGCGCACCCGCGAGCACGTCTTCGGGCAGATCCGTGGGGTGTTCGAGCGGTACGGGTTCGAGCCGTTGCAGACGCCGGCGTTCGAACGATTGGAGACCTTGACCGGCAAGTACGGTGACGAGGGCGACAAGCTGATCTTCAAGATCCTGCGCCGTGGGGAACATGAGGCCACCGGCGAAGCCGATCTCGCCCTCCGCTATGACATGACCGTCCCCTTGGCCCGGGTCGTCGCAAGCTACGGCTCACAGCTCCCGACACCGTACAAGCGGTACGCGATGGGACCGGTATGGCGGGCCGACCGTCCAGGCAAAGGACGGTTCCGCGAGTTCGCCCAATGCGACGTGGACGTGGTCGGGTCGGCATCGGCGCTGGCCGATGCCGAAGTAGTGTGCGCGCTGACCGACGCGCTGGACGCAGTCGGCGTACGTGGCTACCGAGTGCTGGTGAACTCAAGGCAGGCCCTCTCGGGACTGCTGGAAGTCTACGGCGTACCGTCCGACCTTGGCGGCGGCGTGCTGATCACCCTCGACAAGCTCGACAAGCACTCCCCGGAGAAGGTCGCGGCCGAACTCGTGGATGCCCGGTCTCTGGCACCTGACATCGCCGATGCGCTGGTGGGGGACCTGACGGCCACCGATTCCGTGGAGCGGATGCAGACCACGCTGAAGGACAACGAGTCCGGGCGTGCGGGCCTGGAGGAGATCGGCCGCCTACTGCAGTTGGCGGCGCCCAAGGTGGGCGAGGACCGGATCGCGTTCACTCCGAGCCTGGTCCGGGGGCTTGACTACTACACCGGTGCGATCTTCGAGGTGGTCTCCGAGGGCATGCCGGGCTCGATCGCCAGCGGAGGACGCTATGACGGGTTGATCTCCGCACTCGGGGGCCCGGACGTCCCGGCATGCGGTGGCTCCCTCGGCGTCGAGCGGATCATCGGGCTGCTCGGGGACGACGAGGGTGACGCACACCGGATCGATGTTGCGGCCACAGTGATCGCAGAGGATTCCGCGTCCGAGGTCATGGGGTTCGCCGCGCGCTTGCGGGAGGCCGGCCTGCGGACCGAGGTGTACCTGGCCGCCAGCCGCAAACTCGCCAAGCAGTTGAAGTGGGCCGCCGACCGCAAAGCGCGGTTCGCGCTGATCTACGGGGCGTCCGACAAGGAGGCGGGGGTGATCACGGTGCGGGACATGGATTCTGGGGAGCAGGCCCAAGTCCCGGCCGACGAGCTTGCCGCGTATCTCGCTGGGAGATGCGCGCCGTCGAGGTGACGCCACGATTGGAGCGATGGATGGGTGTGCAAGGGGATCGCATCTTCGCCGCGATCGAACAGAGAGGGTTTCCCGACCCCTGGTCGACCTTCGGGAGTGCCTGTCATGGGAATCGGCCTACGCAGTCCAACTCAAGCAGGCCATCGACCAAGCACGTAAGGGCGCCGACACACAACTCGGCCACACCATATCTGGCCTCTTCCAGAGGAAGGCCGCCAATCTGGCCAACGCCCGCAAGCTCCTCGACGACGTGCTCATCGAGTACGACCGGAACGGGATGTGGCAGATCTTGGACGAGCGCGGCGCCAGACTCGACATCGGCGATGTCTCCGAACGCTGGGCCAGGGGCCTCGTCGAGCACCCCTCCCCCATCGCGCTGCTGTCGCTCCAGTTCAACTGGCGCTACATGAAAGAACACGGCGTCCGTGCGTTCTACGAGATGACCGCCCAGTACGTCGATGACCTCGCCGCCAACACGGACCGCTGGGCAAAGGCATGGGCCGCCGAGGAGGCAACCGGCGCCATCGACCGTGTCACCACGGTCGAATGCGACCTGGCCTCCGAGGAGGCTCCCATGCACTGCGACATCTGCAAGAAGACGATCACCGCACTGCTCTACCTGGACGAATAGCCGTCCAAGCCGGGTCCCTTCGCCCCAGCCGACGGAGGGGCCTGGCGGTAGCGATGCCGTTAATGCATCACGATCACGATCTGCTCACACGGGCTAGGGGCGCAGCGTCGCCAGGGCGGGCGGGGGCATCATCCGTGTCGGCCGGTGAGCGAGGTCGAGCGCCACAGCATCCGGAAGGCGTGGGAGTGCCGTCAGTTGCAGCGGCGGCGAGCTCGTCGCGAACGCGGCCCTGTAACCGGGGCCAATCAGCCACGTGAGACGAGGTCGAACGGTCCACAGACGCCAGGCGAGCTGGCGTTGCTCGTCGCCTCGCTTCTTCGTCTCAGGCCCTGGCGCCTTGTCGGCGAACCGGCTCAGCGCGCCTTCACGTAGCGGTTTCAGCGCGCCGGTGTCTCGCTTCGCCTCACCGAGGATCACAACATTCGACTCGTCGTCGAGGATAGCCAGGTCCAGTTGCAGCGCCGCGGGAGGCAGCTCAAAGAGCACCCGCTCGGCCGGGTATCGAAGGTTAATGATCGCGTCCACATAGGTCGCGATCTGAGGGAGGTACTCGGCGTTGTACCAACCGCCGGCACGCGACCGCGACAGCAACCCCCAGCGGCCGGTAGGTGTCGGGCGATCAAGCGTGTTGAATCGCGCCCCGCGGTGCAGGGTGATGAGTCCGCGCTCAAGCCCCGCGAAGAACAACGCGAGGTCGCCGACGTCGATCGTGTTGGGCGTGGGGATCAGTTCCCCAGTGCTCATGAGATCGGGGTTGTCGGCGTACAGCTCGGCTGATCCTCGCTGGAGCAGCTCGATGAAGTCGTCCAGCAAGCTCATCCACGCTCGCCGCCTTCTGGACCCGCCGGGGCTTCGTGGCGTTCGCGCTCGTTGTCCTCATCGACGATCTCAGCGTCGACGATGTCCACGATGTCGACGTCTTCATGGGAGTCCGCATCGGCGGCGACCGAGTCGGGTTCCACCTCGATCCCGTAGCGGTCGCGCAGGAACCGCTCGCGGTACATGTGCTCTGCGTCATCCGTAATGCGCTTCAGAAATCGCGTGTTCATCCCGGCACCGATCGCGATGCCCATGACCGGTACCGCTTGCCCCAGCTTCGCCTTCGTGAGGCGGAACCCGAGGCGCGTGAACACCTTCTCCACCACCTTGGTGACGACGTTCTGGTTGAGCTGCTCCCACGTCGCGTTCCGGGCGAGTGCTTGGACGAGCTTGTTGATTTCCGCGTAGGCGACGACTTTCCCTCCCTCGGAGGCCGTGCCGAGGTTGAGTATGCCGAGCATGAAGAGCTGTTCGTCAGGATGCTCGGGGTCGTAACCGTAGTACGCACCGATGTGCGCGATGGCCCGCTGGCCGGCGAGGAGGACCGCCGCGGAGTCGGCTACCAGCGTTCCGATGACGAGTGCCGCGCCGGGCGCGGCACCGGCGCCGGCGCCGGCAACGGTGCCCCCTGCGGCGAGCAGTCCACCCCCGGAGGCGGCGAAGCCTGCTCCCGCACCTTCGGCACCGGCGAAGGCGGTGTAGCGAAGGCCGAGCCGCGGCTTGACCTTGTCGATCAGCGCAAGGTCAATTTTCCGGATGTCCTCAAGTTCTTCTACATCGGCGTCGTGCTTGCGATACGCCTTGACAACGGTTTTCTTCGGGACGGTCGCAACTGCTGCCCGGCCACCCAGCCCCACCAGTGCTTCAAGCGACTTGAGGAAGATGCTCTCGAAGTCCGGCAGCCCAGGCACGGTCTCGACACGGGTGCGGACCTTCTGGCCGACATCGCGGAGACGTTCACGTGCCCCTTCCGGCAGGGCGCGCCGCGTGCGCGCGGTCAGACGTTTCTCCCGCCATCCCTCGATCTGATCCCACGCCTTGCGGTCGTACGGCGTCATCTCACCGGGCATTTGGTTTCCGTTCATCGTGTCCCCCATGTCACCTTGAACGCGCCGCGTTTTCCGGAGAGTTTCTTGATGGGTGACCTACGGGAAGATCTACACTGCCTGCCGCCGTCCCAGGTACTCGGTGTAAACCTCCAGCGGAGTCCGGTACCCGTTCAGAGAATGAGGCTAGGGCAAATTATAGAAGTCCTCGATGTACCGCACAACAGCATGGCGAATACTCATACGATTGAGCCACTCATCTTTCAAGGCATCGAGAACGACTCTGCCAGCGCGTTGATGCTCCCATCCGGCCAACGCATCTGAGCTGGCAGCCGGAGAAGCTCTTCCTTGAACTCGCGACGACAGTCCCATGCGCAACCGATCAACGCCGGCAACCACATGCTGCGGCGCAGTCTCACCATGCAAAGTCGGCTGCATGAGTCCTTGCCAAGGACCTCCACAGGCGTCAGGGGTGAGGCGTTTCAGGTCGCCCTGCCATGCCTGGACGAGAGAAGCGACTCGCCACCAGGTACAGGGCTTCGGAAACTCATCGTGAACGCCGGCCTTTCTCGTCCCATCGTCAACCAGGACATCGTCACCGATCACGGCCTTTGGCTTGCTCGGCCGGACCTCTCGTACCCGGCCCTCAAGATCGTCATCCAGTACGAAAGGCACCCACCACCAGCAGGACTACAAGCAGTACAGCTACGACATCGAACGCGACGGCCGCCTGATCGATAGCGGCTGGATAGTCATCAGTGTCAACAAGGACGGCCTGTTCCGCGACCCAAAGACCGTCCTCAACCGCATCAAAAGGTGATCGCCGACCGCTCCCCCAGCTGAGCCCCGTTGACTCTCGGCGCGTTGCCCTTATGGGCGTCGTCCCCATAAGGGCAACACGCCGAGAGTCAACGAATCAGAAGAGCCCGTCCTGCTCACTGGCTTTTGGGCGCTTCTTCCCCTTCTTGTCATGCAGACCGGCCGCAGCCTCGGCCGCATACCGCTCATGGTTCAACTCAAGCAGCCGATCCACCAACTCTCGCTGGACAGCAGGACCCACGGTGTACCGCGTCTCCCGTCCGACCGGGTGATGCCCATGGTTAAGCTGTGGGATCAGGTCGTCCCACTCATAGGCCCGGCATACAGCTACATCGATCGCCTTGTGAATCTCCCGAAGCTCCACGATGTCCGCATCGTCATTGCTTGGGTCATTCACCAAGTTGTATGTCTTTGTTAGTCCGGTCTGCCGCGCCAACATGACGTCCCGCCTGAATCGATCAAGCCGGTCACCCAACTCCCGCATCTCATGTGTCATCTCCGGCAACGGCAATGTCTCAAACACGGCGCTACCCGTATACCGCAGATCCGATTTAAGTCCTGAAGCCCACTTGATGGCCCACCAGTAATGACCGGCGCCGGATAGGAGCGCCAACAATGCAAGGTCACTGGATGCAAAGACAACCGTCGCCTCGCTCATTACTTGAGCAGCAGGGATCATTGCGGGCATGGCGGTCCTACTCACCCGTGTCATTGCGATTACCCGCTCGAAAGACGACATTGCCTCAACAAGGCCCCGCCGATACTCGGAGTATTGCCACCATTTCTCGCGGCGAGACTGGATTTTGTCTCTCATGCGACCAGGGCGCACGGATCGAGACACCTGATCATAGCACTCAGGATAACCTTTGGCTTTTTCCTCGTCCCAGTTATGGAAGTTGATGACCCAACGACTCCCGGAACAGTCAGGGCGAGTATTTAGGTCACTGCCATTTAGATACGGAAATAGAACCTCGGCGTTGCGCGAGTCCTTAGCGATCAGATCTCTCGCTAGAGCAGGTTCCATAGTGAACCCGACTCCCAGAATTTTGAACCCTTGCATACATATGCCTGAATTTGCCGACAGTCGCCGTGGATCGCCAAAAAGGCGCGATGCCGGATCGAGTGACGGTGTAATTCCGGACACAATGAGGCCATCGGCAATAAACTTCGCAGCACTTTCTGGGCGGGTCCGGCTCGCCCATACAGCGCAATATTCCAGAGCTGCACTCTTGGAAGGCCAGGGTTCGCTCTTTATAGCTTGCCGAATAACAACACCATCTGCAACCAGACGCGCCAAGCCGACTTCTCGCGTGTCAGTCTCAGCGAGGGTGTTGGTGGCAATAATTCCTGTCTGCCCGACAAGGTTAGTGAGAGCAACAATGCGTAGCATAAAGTATGCTATCAGGTCTGCCGTTCCTCGAACCCCCCGCTCTCCATGACCAATATGCTCAACCAGCAGATCTCGATACGTCGATCCGAGTGCTGTTTTGAGCTTCCATCCCCCCAGAAACGGAGGGTTGCCGATGATGGCGTCGAAGCCACCCTTCTCGAAGACCTCTGGGAAGGCCAGGGGCCAGTGGATCGGCTCGCGTTCGAAGGCTCCGTCAGGCAGGTCCGTGCGCAGCCACATGCTGAGCAGGTCTCGGGCGGCCAGCTCTGCTGCCTCGTCGGCGGACATGACCTTGAGCGCTTGGGTCACGGCCTGCTTGGAGGCGGTGTCCAGGCCGGTCGCTCCCCTGCTGGCGTAGGCCAGGGCAGCGGCGGTGGTGAGGTCGGCGAGGAGGCGGGCGCGTTCGGTGTCCTGCTCGACCTCGGCGAGCATGGCGCGCTTGGTGGCCAGCTTGTCCAGGTCGGTGCCTTCGATGGCGACCAGTTCGCGGCGCTTGTCGGCGACGCGGCTGACCAGTTCTCGTATGCCCGTCGTCAGGTTGAAGAGGGCGCCGTCGTCCTCGTGCAGCTTGCGGCCGGCCTTGGCGTCCATGTGCATGACTTCGAGTTGGTCGAGGGACGTGATGCCCAGCAGCGAATCGCCGACGATGAGGCGGTCGTCCAGGAACGTGAACGGTTTGTGCGGGTCCATGGAGACGAGCCACAAGGATAGCTTCGCCATTTCGACGGCCATCTCGTTGATGTCGGCGCCGTAGAGGCAGTGCTCGATGATCTGGCGGCTGGCGTCGATGGTGACCGGGTCCGCTTCGGCGTCGGCGGCCGTGGTGGTCGACTTGCCCTTGTAGTCGCGGACCCGCTCATCGTCCTCGCGGACCCACGCCTCCACGAGTTTGTCGGCGAGGTAGCGGCAGGCGGCCACGAGGAATGCGGCCGAGCCCATGGCGATGTCGGCGACCTTCAGCGACAGGATCTCGTCCGAGGTCTTGAGCTTCCACTCGTTCTTGTCCGCCGTTTGCAAGGGGCCGGGCGAGTAGACGAGCGGCTCCAGTGCGCCTTCGACGACCTGCTTGGCGAGGAAGCTCGGCGTGTAGTGGGTGCCGGTGTTCTTCCGTAGCGACGACTCCGTGACGTAGAGAGCGTCCGTCAGAATGACCACGGGCAGGTCGCGGAGATCCGTGCGGATGAGCTTGTAGAACGGCAGCAGGCGTTCGGTCAGCGGGTAGTCGCCACCCGTGACGGCCAGGAGCTTGCGCTGGGCGTCCTGCTTCTCGGCGTCCGGGAGAGGCGCGAGCCGCTTCTCCAGCGCCTTGGCGGAGCCGATCCGGGAGTCCTTGTATTCGGTGGCGAGCTTGGCGGCCAGCGACGGGACGTCCGGGCTGGCGGCGGCGAGTTCCTCCAGGGTGCGGAGGGCGACCTCTTCTTCGAGTCCGGCCTTGCCGATCAGGCCGACATAGGTCTCGTCCGCGTAGAAGCCCTCGAAGGAGAGCAGGCCTTCGTAGACGTATCCGATCTGCTCCACGTCCAGGGCGGCGAAGGACAGCCTGCGGCGTTCCCGGCTCTTCCCGGTGCCGATCTCGACATATTGCACCGCCTGGAGCATGTGCAGGACGGTCCGGTCGTCGATGGTGTGCGGGAGCCACGCGTACGTGTCCGGGTTGAAGATGGAGCCGTCGTGGGCGTGCATCTTCATCTCGGGGTGGTCAACGCCGAAGTACACCGCGTTGAAGAGGGCGAGGAGGCGGTGCCAGCCGGTGTAGGTGTGTTCGAGGTCCTCTTCGCTGCCGTCCAGGGCGCGTTGTTCGAGCTCTGAGCAGAGGAGGCCGGTGGAGTAGGCCGTCCGGTACAGCTCCTTGTCGGCGGGGAGGAGTCCTCTTTCTTCCGCAAAGAGGAGGAACACCACGCGCATCATGACGGCGACGGCGCCCCGGTAGACCTCGTGGGCGGTGACGTCCGCGAGGCCGCGTCCGCCTTGGGCGACGTCGGCGGTGTGGGCTCGTCCGATTGCGGCGACCAGCAACTCCACGGCCTGGCGGACCTGGACGCCGAGGGCCTCGGTGATGTCCTCCTGGTTGTCCTTGCTGACGTCGAGGAGGTGGACGAGCGTCTCGTCGTCCGGGACGGCGAAGAAGCGGGCGCGGTTCAGGATCGACACGAAGGCGCGGACGACGTCGCGTTCGGCGGCCTCGTGCCAGTTGACCGCATCGAAGACGGCAGTGGTGGTGACGCCGCCGCGCGGGGCCCAGACGAGGGCCCACCAGCGTCCGTCGGTGGCGAGTCCGAGCTGGACGTCGTGGTGGCGGCAGAGCTGGGCGAGGCGGTCGACGGGGGTCGCGGCCCAGTCCGAGTCCTTGATCCGCTGGGTGGGGCGGTCGTCGCTGATGAGGCCGAGGAGCCGGACGTTCTTCGCGTCCGTCCCGGGGGTCGTGCCCGGTTCGAGGAGGGCGAACGACGGGGTGACCGCGGTGTCGTGCTCGGGGACGTCCAGGGACAGGGCGTCCAGGCCGGTGAAGTGCGCCGCGTCGTCCCAGCCGAGGAGTTCGGTCAGGACGTAGTCGATCCACGTGCGGCCGGGGAGGGCGGCGTGCTCTTGGCGGAGGCGTTCGCGGGTGCTCTTGCCGATCGCGTCGAGGGTGGGCCAGACGCGGCGGAGGACGGGGACGCTGAGGAACGGCCCGGACACGTCGATCAGGCTGAGCCAGTCGGCGTGGTTGAAGTCGTCCTTGTGCTTCGGGAACCGGGCCATGTCAGATCGCCTCTCGCTTCGGGACGACGAAAACGACCGCGACGGGGAACGAGTGCGGTTCGGGGCTCGCATAACGGGACTCGATCTGCTGGAGTTCGAGGTCCTTCTCGTCCGACAGGCGTTGCAGTCTTTCCTCCCAGGAGCGCCGGTCGTTCTGGTACTGGCGGATCTCCTCGCGGCTGCGCGCCTCGATCATGGAGAACATGGCGTCCTCCTCGTCGCCCAGGGCGAGCTGGCCGCGGAGGCTGTCGGCGAACTGCTCGATGTTGGCGGTGATGCGGCGGGACTCGGCGTCGCGGCGCTGGTCGAGGCGGCGGGCGAGGGACTCGTGGCGGGTGTCCGCCCGCCACTTGATCGCGGCTTCGAGGCCGGGGCGCAGCGACTCGAACCGCTCGGCGAGGCGGGCCTGGATGCGCGGGGTCGCCGGGGTGCCGGCGGTGAGGGCGCGGTCGAGGAAGCCGCCCAGGCGGGTGAGGTTCTCCAGTCGGCGGAACCGTCCGCCTTCGGGGGCCCAGCCGCCGGCGTACAGGACCTCCTCGTGGAGGCGGACGCCGTCCGCGCCGACGAGGACGAACCGGGAGAACGCGGCGACGAGCGTCGTCTCCAGCTCTGGGTCGTCGCTGACGACGGCGGTGACGCAGTTCAGGTCGATGCGGTCGTTGGACACGGCGGCGCGCAGCAGCCGCGTCGACATCGCGACGAGCGGATGCCCGAGGTGGGCGAGGACGACGTCGTCCCGGTCTTTCGCGACCTGCTGGCTGAACGTGACGGGGAGCTGGCGGGGCGGCTGGCCGTCCGGCGGCAGCTTTTCGAGGAGGCCGGCAGACGCGCGCTCCCACGACCCGGTGAGGACCGGCACGTCGTAGACGCCGTCGTCGGGGTCGACGGCCTTCTTCAGCGGCTGCTGGCGGGCCAGTGCGAGCGCGGTGTCGACGACGCGCTTGACGCCGTTCGGAGTGATGCGGAGGGCGCTGACCGTCTCGTCCAGGTTGTCGCGGAGCTTGCGGACTTGGTCGCCGACGTTGGACTCCGATGGGACGCGTTCCTTCTTCGCGGCCCTGGCCGTCTCGGCGTCCACGTCGACGTGCTCGCCGAGGAGGCGGCGCTGGACGGCGTCGGCGAGGACGGGGTTGACCGACCCCAGGTCCTCCTTCTGCTGCACGACCTTCTTCGCGACGCGGGACAGGAACTCCAGGTCGGCCTCGTAGGAGTCGACGGCCTTGTCCCATCCGGTGCCGACGAAGTGGCGGATCTCAGGGGTGTTCTTCTGGCCGTAGCGGTCGATGCGGCCGATCCGCTGCTCCAGCTTGTTCGGGTTGAACGGAATGTCGTAGTTGACGAGCCGGTGGCAGTGGTTCTGCAGGTCGATGCCCTCGCTGGCGGCGTCCGTGGCGAGCAGGATCCTGACCGGGTGCTCGTGCGGCGCCTTCTGGAACGCTAGCCTCAGCTTCTCGCGGTCGTGGGCGTTCATCGCGCCGTCGAGCTCCGCGACGCGGTCGCCGCCAAGGCCCTGGGCGCGGAGGAGTTCGCGGAGCCAGTCCTTGGTGTCGCGGTACTCGGTGAAGACGATGACGCGCTCGTTCGTCCAGTCGCGGCCGGGGCGGCAGACGGACTTCAGGTACTCGATGAGCTTGAGGGCCTTCGCGTCCGGCTGCGCCTCGTGCGCCGCCGCCCAGTCGTGCATGCGCTGGAGGAGCGCCAGTTCGTCGTCCCTTGATTCGACGAGTGGTGCGGTGAGGGTGAGGGCGTCGGACTCGGCCTCGTCCAGGGACTCGTCGTCGAGGGTGGCGATGTCGTCGAAGAACTCCTCCAGCCACTCGTCCTCGGGTGGGAGGACGTGCCGGGACTTCGACTTGAGCGTCTCCATGTAGGCGGCGACGGTGTGCGCGAACGCGGCCGGGCTGGAGAACAGGCGCTTCTTCAGCAGCAGTGTCACCAGGTCGGCGGCCTTGCGCCCGCGGGTCTGGTTGAGCCGCCTGCGGCGGGCCTGCGCGAACTCCTGGAGCAGCTTGTGGATCTCGCGCTCGTCGTCGGGATAGAGGACCGCGATCTCGCGGGCGTCGCGCTCCTTGAAGCGGGGGCTGCCGCCCTCGATGATCTGGCTTTTGAGGCGGCGGACGACCGTGTCCCTGACAGCGGAGTCCTCGGGTTTCATGCCGCGGGCGAAGCGCTGGTCGTCCAGGATTTCGAGGAGCGCGGTGAAGCTCGCCTGGTAGCCGTTGTGGGGGGTGGCTGACAGGAACAGGCGGTGCGTGAAGTGCTGCGCGAGTCTTCTGATGAGCTTCGTCTGCTGCGAGTCGATCGCGTAGATCTGCTTGGGTGCGGCGGGGGCGACGTGGTGCGCCTCGTCCAGGATGAGGAGGTCGAACGTGCGCGGGTAGGTGGGGCCGCCTGCCGGGATGACCTCGTCCAGGAGGCGTTGGGCCTTCGCGCCGCGCAGCCACGGGAGCGACACGATCGCATGGGGGTAGACCTCGAACGGGTTCGCGGCGCTGCCGTGCGTGCGGCGGACCTCGGCGCAGCGCGCGGAATCGATGATGGTGAATTCGAGGCCGAACTTCTCGGCCATCTCGTCGCGCCACTTCACCGTGAGGCCGGCGGGGCAGACGATGAGGATCTTGCGTCCGCGCTGGCGGAGGAGGAGTTCCTGGGCGACCAGGCCCGCCTCGATCGTCTTGCCGAGGCCGACATCGTCGGCGAGGAGGAGGTTGACGCGGGGTGCGTCGAGTGCGCGGGCGACGGGTTCGAGCTGGTAGTCCTCGATGGCGACGCCGGAGCGGAACGGGGCCTGGAGTGTTTTCACGTCGGCGGACGCGACCGCACCCCAGCGGACGGCGTCCAGGAAGGCGGCGAGGCGTTCCGGGGAGTCGAACTTGCCCTGGCCGACCTCGGGGAGCGAGCCGGACGGGAGCGTGCGGCGCCCGGGCTCGACCTCCCAGATGACCGAGAGGGTGTCGCCGTACCGACCGTCCTCGACGGACTGGAGCGTGACCAGGGTGCTGGCCTCGTGGCCGTCCACGGCGCTGACCACCCACCGCTGGCCGCGCACCTGAACGAGGGCACCGGGCACGGGACGCTCATCAGTCGCTGTCGACGGCAACAGATCTCCTACTGTGGGGGCTGAGCTGCTGACTCTTCGTAGCACAGGGTCCAGGTGGCGCGTCACCTGTAGTCCCGATCCGGCCGGGCCACGTGGAGACTACGACATGTAAGTCATATCGCATCGACACATGGTTTGCCCGTGTACTTGATACACGTTCGTGGCCGCCATCGGTCAGCGTTCTGCGCCGGTACTGGGCGAGACTGTCCGCCTACGGTTCGTCGCGATTGGGGAGGCACACATGGGTCCGGCCGTGTCCGTGAAGGAGACCTCCGACGGCCGCCAGATCGTCCACTACGACGGGCAGCCGTTCGAACTGCGTCCCTCCCCCGGCGAGGTGTTCTGCGCGGCGGCCGGTGGAGCGGCGATCCATCACGATCCGCACTGCGGACACATCACGGATAGCTCCCAGGAATCACCCGTGGCCTACTCGGACCCGGGTCAGGACCTGTGGCGGCGTCTGCTCGAATCCGCGCCAAGGGACGACGAAGACGGACGGCGGGCGTTCGGCGCGAGCGCCGGGCTGCAAAACGGGCGTGGTGACCCGATCTCCCAGGTCTGCCGGACCTGCACGCTCGTTCCGCTCGTCGCCTGGGGTGGTATCCGATCGGCCGGCAAGCCGTTGTCCGCGGCCGTCGCCGAGTTCGATCGCGCCGCCTGCGCCGAGCGGGTCGCCGATGCGGACACAGAGATCACGCAGGTTGTACAGGACTTTCCACTCGACGCCTGGCCTTCCATGCCGCTTGAGCGGTACGCACTGGGAACGGACGTTTCGGGGGACTCCTTCTGCTATCGCATGGAGTTCGGGACGCCTGCCCTGTGCAGCATGAGGGGCGGCCACGCCGGCAAGCACATCATCTACTGGCGCAAGAGCGACGACGGCTGGTATCTCCGTTTCGGATCCGACGCGCAGGAGACGTGGCAGGAGGTCCGCGCCGGGTTCGTGACCGCATTCGCCTATGCGAGTGAAGGCCGGCTCACCGAAATCGACACCATCGACGCGCTGAGGTCAGGGCCGGCGCTCACCGCGAAGGCGATCTCCTGCTACTCCCCCAATGTGATCATCCCGGTCACCAGCCGCGACCATGTACGCGCCTTCATCTTCCATCTGACCGGGGACGACACCGCACTTGAGACATTCGCCGCCCACGAGCGGCTCAAGCAGGTGATCGAGGGCGACGAGCGCTTCGCCGACTGGCACCCGTACGAGGTGGGGATCTTCCTGTACGAGTGGGTCGACCCACGGCCCGCCACCACAACGATCCTGAAGGTGGCGCCCGGCGAGAGGGCGAAGTACTGGCAGGAGTGTCTGGCCGGTGGCTACATGTGCATCGGCTGGGACGATGTCGGCGACCTGACCGAGTTCGCGTCCGAAGACGAGTTCCGCGAGAGATTCGAAGCCGCGTACTCCGACCTCTACAACGGCCACAAGAGCACGATCTCGAAGAAGGCCAAGGAGCTGTGGCGGTTCTTCAGGCTTGAGCCCGGGGACCGGGTGGTCGCCAACCGCGGCATCAACGAGGTCCTCGCGGTCGGCAGAGTGACCGAGGACGGCTACCGGTGGAGCGACGAGCGTCGGGAATTCCGGAACACCGTGTCGGTCGACTGGGACACCGGCTACGCGCAGATGCTGCCGGAGCCGCGGAAGGCGTGGGGCACGGTCACGGTCGCCCCCGTCCAGGCGGAACTGTGGAAGACCATCCAGACTCGGGCGGGCTCGCGCACGTCGGAGAAGGTCGTCCCGGCCGACGAGCTCTTCGAGAAGATTTCGGGGCTCCTTGAGCGGAAGGGCCAGGTCGTCCTGTACGGGCCGCCCGGCACCGGCAAGACCTACACGAGCCTTCGCTTCGCCCTCTGGTGGCTGGCCGCACAACTCCCTGACACGGGCCTGGACCCGCTCGCGGCGTACGGAACGGCCGACTTCCGGCGAGCCCTGGACGCCATGCATGAGGCCGGGCACCTGACGCAGGTGACGTTCCATCCCGCGTACGGGTACGAGGACTTCATCGAAGGATTCCGCCCGGTGGAGGGCGGCGACGGCGGGCTGCGGCTGGAGCTGCGGGACGGGATCTTCAAGCGGGTGTGCAAGACGGCCGCCGAGAACCCCGAGCGGCCGTACCTGCTGCTGATCGACGAGATCAACCGCGGCGACATCCCGAAGATCCTCGGTGAGCTGATCACGCTGCTGGAGCCGGACAAGCGGGGCATGCACGTCACGCTGCCGACAGGGAAGCGGTTCGCGGTCCCGTCCAACGTCCACATTCTCGGGACGATGAACACCGCCGACCGCAGCATCCGGCTCCTGGACTCCGCCCTGCGCCGCAGGTTCGCGTTCCACGAGCTGCTGCCCGACACCGAGGTCCTCAACGGGCAGAAGGTCGGCAACGTGGATCTCGGGCTGCTGCTCGGGGAGCTCAACGGCCGGGTCGTCAAGGAGCTGGGCCGTGAGCGGCAGATCGGGCACTCGTTCTTCCTGCCCGGCGGCAGGCCGGTGGACAGCGAGGCGGAGTTGGCGGCCATCGTCCGTACCGAGGTGCTGCCGCTGCTTCAGGAGTACGCCTATGACGATTATTCGCTCCTCTCCCGGTTCCTCGGCGAGAAGATCGTGGACGTGCAGGCGCACACCGTCGCCGGGCTGAGCGATGAGGGGCTCGTCGAGGCCCTCGCCGCGGAACTGCGCGCGGACGAGAGCGGCTGATGGAGCCCATCGTCCTCGATGAGTACGAGACGAAGAGGGTTCCCGGTGTGGTGCCGTCGGGCGCAGACATCGCCGTCGCGGAGTCTGAGGCCCTCACCAGAAGGATCCGGCTGCGCTGGCTGCGCGGCGACGCACTCGAGGTCACGGCCGGGTCCCACATCGGCGTCGTCAACCTCGAATGCGCGTCGATCCATGTGCGCCCGAAGCTGGTGGGCTCCGAACTCGGTGTGCTCGAGATGCTCGACTACGCCGCAGGGCTCGACTCCCTGCGCGACCTGCCGCTCGTTCAGCGGCTCGGCAGCGGGCTCAATCTGCGGGACCTCGTCTGCCTGCTCCTGACACGGGAGTGCGACCGATTGCTTCGGCATGGGCTGCGGCGTGACTATCTGCGGCGGGAGGAGGCGCTCCCGGTCGTCCGGGGGCGGCTGCTGGCGGACCGGCAGATCATGCGCCGGTTCGGGCGGCTGGACCGGCTGGAATGCCGGTATGACGAGCGCAGCGCCGACATCCTCGACAACCGGCTCTGCGCGGCGGCCCTGCGGGTCGCCGCCCGTACTGTCAGCGACCCGGGTCTCCGCGGGCACGCGCGGCGTCTGGCCGCCGACTTCGCCGCGCTGTGCGGAACCGAAGGCGTCGACGTCCGCGCTGTGGCGGAACGCCTCGCCTACGATCGCGCGAACGAGCACTACCGCAACGCGCACCGGTGGGCGCTGATGCTGCTGGGCGGAACCTCGTTCTCCAGCCTTTACGCGGATCACGGCGGGACGTCCCACGCCTTCATGATCGACATGAACGCGCTGTTCGAGGACTTCGTCATACGCCTGCTGCGCGACGCCTTCGCCGGGTCCGATGTCGCCGTGCGGGCGCAGGAGTCCCTCCCCCGCGCGGTGCGAGGCGAGGTCGGTTCCTACACGTCGATCCAGCCGGACGTGCAGCTCGTCCGAGGAGTTGGGACGCGGGCGCGGCGGTGTTCCGTGGACGCCAAGTACAAGCTCTACGCGGACAAGAAGGTCGCGACGCCCGACCTTTACCAGAGCTTCGTTTACGCGAAGGCGGTCAGCGGCTCGCCCGAGACGCCGACCGCCTTCATCATCTACGCCTCCGACCGGGACGTGCGGCCGAAGACCGTCAGCCTGCATCGGCGTGACGGGGACGTCGCGGCCCGGGTGACGTACGTCGCCGTCAACGTTCCGGAGGCGTTGCGTGGCAGCGGGGCTCGAGAGCTCCTGTGCGACGGCTTGCGCGATCTGATGATGCCTGGGTATGACCAGCGGACCCGTGTCGGAACAACGTCCGCGTGATCCTCCGTCATCGCCGTCCCGCCGGATGCGGCGCCTTGACGGCCGCCTCGAAAACGGGTCTCAGTCCACGAGTGCGCCGGCGGAGAGGTTGGCGACGGTTCCGGTCATGGAGCCGGCGCGGTCTGACGCCAGGAACGCGGCGGTCTCTGCTATCTCGGAAAGTGTAGGGAGCCGCTTGAGAAGCGTCCCCTGCACCATTCCACCGCCTTCGAGGAATTCCTGGATCGATTGCCCGGCCGCTGCCGCGGAGGGTTCGAAGAGGTCCTTGGTGTAGGAGCCCGCCGCCGGCGCATCGATGACGGCGTGTGGGCGGATGTCGATGACCCGGATGTTGCCGGGCGCGAGCTCCGCGGCGAGAAGCCTTGAGAAGGCCTCTTTGCCGGCCGCGCTCACACCGTGCCCCAGGATGCCGCCTGCAGCCATTTTGGCCCCCGGCTCGGACAAAGTCAGGACGACGCCAGGACGCTCGCGGCCCATGTGCCTCGCCACGGCTTTGCTGGTGATGAACAGCGTCCGCAGGAAACCATCGATCGGCCGCATGAACTCCTCCAGCGAGAGGTCCGCCAGCAAGGTTCCCTGGTCGTGCATGACGCTGACGGCGTTGAGGGCGATGTCGATGCCGCCCGCCGTCGCCGCGATCGCATCGGCGTGCTTCTCGACCGCCTGTTGATCGAAAACGTCGACTTGCGCGGTCTCGGCCGTTCCGCCCGCGGCGGCGATGTCACGCGCCACGGCGTCGAGCTTCGCCTGCGTCCGCCCGGCGATGAAGACCCTCGCGCCTTCCCGGGCGAATACCCGTGCGATCGCGCCGCCGATAGCGCCGCCGCCGCCATAGATCACGGCATTCTTATTCTCAAGCAGCAAGCCGCTCATGTGGGTCCTCCAGGTAATCGGGCTGTTCAGGACGTCTTGGCCGCCGGGATCTCCCAGAGCGCCGCCGGCATGACCGTGCCCGTCTCCAGCAGCGACTTGAGGTTGGCGATCACCGCCGGCCAGCCGCTCGATATCCCGTTCAGCATCTCCACGTTGGGCAGGTTCTCGTGGGTCACGGTCAGCCGGACGATGCCGGCGTGCGGCTCGATCAGGAAGGTGACGACGGACGGCCCGTTGACCCGCTCCTCGTCCGGCGAGTCCTCGAAGGTGACCGTGAGGCGGGTCGGCGGCTCGACCTCGAGCACGGTGCCGACGACGTCGACGGCGTCTGAGCCGTCGATCCGGCGGTGCTCCCAGGGCGAGCCGACCTGCCAGTCGGACACGTTGGCGTGGTGCCAGTACTGCGCGGTCAGGTCGGCGTCGGTGAGCGCCTTCCACACCTGCTCGGCGGTCGCCTCGATGTAGGTGACGTAGACGTATGTCGGAACGGTCGTGGTGGTCTCGGTCATGGCGTATTCCTCTGCTCGGTCTCGGATGGAGCTCAGGGCCGCCAGTCGCGGCGCGTCGTACGCCGCGATCCAGCGCTCCCCGATCTCGTTGATCGGGGCGGGGTTGAGGTAGTGCAGGCGTTCCCGCCCGCGTCGTACGACGACGACGAGGTTGGCCTGCGCCAGCAGGTCGAGGTGCTGGGTCGCCGACTGGCGCGCCATCCCGAGGCTGCTGCAGAGCTCGGTGAGGGTCTGCCCGTTCCGCTGGCGGAGCCGGTCGAGGAGCAGGCGGCGAGTGGAGTCGGCCAGCGCCTTGAACACCAGGTCGAGGGGGTCCTGCCGTGCGGTCATGCCCTCATTATGCAGGTATTTACCTGCGTATTTCAAGTACGGCCTTGGAGGCCGGGCAGCGGCGGACGTCCGAGGTGGGTCTGCGGTACGCGCGACGAGGTCGGCGGACGCGACGAAGACCGGCCATCAGGGGTGGGTCGGGCGAGGGTCCTGGTCAGCGGAGTTGCTCGTAGGCGGCGTATGCGGCGGCGCCGTAGACCAGGTGGGGCACGATGTCGGAGACCCAGCTTGAAGCGGACCACTCGCGTGGATCCGTGATGCCCAGCGCGACGAGCGGGATGTTCGATCCGAACGTGGCGAGTGCGCTGAGGGTGAGGACGCCGACCGGCCAGGATGTCCGGCGGCGTGCCAGCAATCCGTAGGCGAGGGCCGCCCCGAGGCCGGTTCCGTAGCCGAGGAGGGTGCCCAGGGCCTCCTTGCGGTTCTCCGCCTGTTCCTCTTCGCCGAGGTCGACCTGCATGCCTTCGGCCACCTTTTCGACGGCCTGCTGTGGTGTGCTGCTGGCGCCGCGCGCCCGGACGGCCATGTCGAGGTATGTGGTGGCGTTGAGCGCGCTTGTGCCTGCGGCTCCGGCGATCAGTCCGTTGATGAGAGTGTGCATGCCGCCTCCGCTACCCCGATTTGAGATCATCACGTCCGGCCGGGCACGCGGACTCGGCCTTCAGGTCTGTCGTGGGGTGGACGCCGACCCGCCGCGCCCGTGCGGAGCGCGGGCGGGGGTGCTCCGCACGGGGGCGGGTCAGGTGGCCGCGCAGTCGGTGCCGTTGAGGGTGAAGGCGGTTGGTCCGCCGGTATTGCCGGTGTGGGTGGCCTGCAGGCCGATCCCGATGGAGCCGCCTGCGGGGATGGAGGCGTTGTAGGACGCGTTTGTCGCGTCGACCGTCCCGCTGGTGGGCTGGTAGGTCGCGCCCCAGCCCGAGGTGATGGTCTGGCCGGCGGGCAGGGTGAACGCGAGCGTCCAGCCGTTGACGGGGGTGGTGCCGGTGTTGGTGATGGTGATGCTGGCGACCAGGCCCGTGTTCCAGGCGTTCACCGTGTACGTGACGCGGCAGGGCGAGTCACCGGGCGGGGTGGGCGTGCCGCCCTCGTCCAGGCCGAAGAACTCGATGGTGTGCTGTGCCATGCCGGTCGTCATGAGGTTGTGGCCGACGCCTTGCAGGGAGTACGCCTCGACCTTGTCGCCGTAGCGGGTGCGGGTCCAGCCCTGCTGCGGGTGGTCGGTGGAGGTCGGTGTCGTGGACACGCCGTGGACGTTGGTCCACTGGTCGATCTCTTCGCCGAAGTTGGGATAACGCAGGGTGTCGTCCTCGGTGCCGTGCCACAGCTGGACCCGTGGCCGCGGGCCGTTGTAGCCGGGGTAGGCGGAGCGGGCGATGTCCCCCCATTCCTGCGGCGTCTTCAGGACGGTGCCGTTGGCGCACGCGCTGTTCCATCCGGAGCCGTCGGTGGTGGCGAAGCACCCGTCGGGCACGCCCGCGAACGCGGCGCCTGCGGCGAACACGTCGGGGTAGTCGGCGAGCATCACGTTGGTCATCATCGCGCCGGACGAGACGCCCGTGACGAACACCCTGGAGGCATCGCCGCCGTACCGCTGCAGGACGTGGTCGACCATCGACTTCAACCCGACCGGATCGCTGCCGCCACCGCGCCTGAGCGCCTGCGGCGAGGAGACGTCGAAGCAGTTGCCGCTGCGGGTGGCGGACGGGTAGATCACGATGAACCCGTACCGGTCGGCGAGCCGCGCGAACTCCGTCCCCGAGTACATCGCCGGCCCCGACCCCGTGCACCAGTGCACCGCCAGCAGGACGGGCGGCGTCTCCTGGACCTGGTCGGGGACGTACAGGTGCATCCGCAGACCGCTCGGGTTGTCGCCGAAGTCGGTCACCTCGGTCAGCGCCGCCGCCGACGCGTTCGGGCCGATCAGCATGGTGAGCATTGCGACGGCGGCGGCGACCAGCACACCCAGCGTCCTCACGAGATCACGCCTTCCTCGTTGCGAGCCGCGCTCACTCTCGCGAGTCGCCGCAGCGGAGAAGATCACTCTGTGGTCGAGCGCCCGCGCCCGACAAGGACCCTTTCACCCGTTTCACACGTCCGGCCGGTGGTGGAGTGCGATCAGCGGTGCCCCAGCACGTTGACCACCCGGCCGTTGGGGTCGCGGACGAAGAACCGGCGCACGCCCCACTCCTCGTCCTGCAAGGGATGCACGATCTCCGCGCCGCTCTCCCGCACGGCCGCGTAGGCCGCGTCCACATCGTCAACCTCAACGCTCATGTCGGGGTTGACCGGTGCGGTTCTGTCGTCGACGAAGAAACTGACCTGAGCTGTCGGATTGGACGGGGAAGCGAGCGTCATCACCCAGCCGAGGTTCATGACCTCTTCGAAGCCCAGCAGCTCATAGAACTCCCGGCTCTCTTGCACGGCATCCGACTGGACGTTGGGCACGACACGACGAACGATCACTGAAGACTCCATTTGCATAGGCATGTCCCCTCCGGGTCGCGGACACTGGAGGTCCACACCGAGGGACGGTCATTGCCGCTGTTCTGCGCCATGCGGCCCAGCATCGTCCAGGGCCACGTCCACGTCTTGTACGGATGGGAACTCCGCAAACCACTGCGTCGCGGAGAGGCGTCACGCGGTGGTCGTGTTCGAACCGGCTGACTCCGGGAACGTCCCCCGTAGATCCTGGCTCTGACCTGGGAACTCTTCAACGAGGGGGTCAGCCGATGAAGCCGAGCAGGCCAGGTGCGTACGAGCGGTTCCCTGAAGACTCCAAGGGCCGCGCCCTGGGCGTCAAGATCGCGACGATCGTCGGGGCGGCGGCAGTCCTCGCCACCGGGTGTGCTGGAGGAGAGGATTCGCCCGATCCTCCGGCGCCTCCGACGACGACTCAAGCGCCCAGCCCGATGACGTCGGATCCGAGTCCGACCGACGAGGCTTCGACACAGAGCCCTCGGCGGACGGCCCAGGGGCCCGAGCGGAGTCTTCCAGCCGAGTGCAGGCACCCGGCGGGGGCGAGCGTCCGGCAGAGCTGCATCGAGGAGTTCGGGCCGGAGGGCGTTGGGTCGGTCGAGCCGGTTCCGCCGTCGCCCGAGGAAAGCGAAGGCGTGCCGGGGGTTCCGTCGGAGGACGAACAGATCGAACGGTGCGCCGAACAGACAGGGGACCCGGAGGCCTGCCGGGAGAAGATCGACCCGGAGGATTCGGCGGACGTGCCGACCCCGACCGAGGACCCGTCGGACGTGCCGACCCCAACCGACGATCCTTCGGACGTGCCGACCGCGACCGAGTCGGACAGCCCGGACCTTCCCGAGTAGGCGCCCTCCCTCCCGAAGCCAGTGTCAGAGGGTCAGGTGGTCGGCTATCGCTCGGGCTCGCTCGGCCAACTGGGATCTTGGGATGTCGCAGGACAGGGCGGCGATCCCGGTGACGGTTTCTTCGCCTAGGCGGGCGCGAAGGGTCTTCTTCAAAGCGGTGTAGCGGGCTATGTCGGTTCCCATGGCCGGTGGGGCGGTGTCCGCCGCGTCGGCGCCGGTCAGGAGCAGGGCCGCCTCGTGCGAGCGGTCGCCGGCCGCGAGAAGCTCGGCGAAAATGCGCATGGTCGTCCACAGCTGGGGCCAGGCGCCGGCGCGGCGAATGCCGTCCAGGAGCGGGGTGACGAGTTCGAGGGCCTCGTGGCGGCGGCCGTCGCGCACCAGGGCCGCCAGCCGCGCGACCCGGGCCACCTGGCCGACGTGGGCCGCGCCGACCAGGTCGGCCTTCTCCGCCGCGGCGGCGAGCAGCTCGGTCTTGCGGTCGCCCGTCTCGGCCTCGCCGAGCGCGTACAGCGCGAACGCGTGGACGGCCGTGGCTCCGGCGGTCTCGGCGCCCAGCACCCCGAGTTCCGCCTCCCGGCGCGCCGCCGGAAGGTCACCGCGGTAGCAGGCCGTGAGGGACAGCGAGGCGTGCGCCGACGCCCGGTAGGCGGGCGCGATGCCGTCCATGTCCGTGATCGTCCGCCACCAGCGGGCGGACTCGTCATGGTTCCCGCGGTACATGGCGGCGATGCCGAGGGCGAGGTGGGCGAGATAGCGCTCGCGGGGGGTCGTCGCCCACGTGAGCGCCGTCGTCGCCAGTTCCCGTCCGCGGACGGTATCGCCCGCGTTGGTCACGGCGCAGGCGCCCGCCGCGGCGCCCAGTGCCGATTCCGGGCCCGGGGCCGCCGCGCACCGCTCCGCCAGCTCGGCCGTCAGGTCGACTGTCTCCGAGCCGGGCTGCCAGTGCTGGCACAGCTGGACGGCCGCGGCGAGGCGCGCCGCGCCGCTTGTCTCCCCCGCCTCGACGGCCCAGCGCAGTGCCTGCTCGATGTCGGCGCGGCGGCGCCGGAGCCGGGCGAACGCCGCGACGCTGCCCGGTCCGGCGCAGTCGGCGGCGGCCTGTTCCGTCCACCGGCACATCCAGCGCAGGTAGGCGCGCCTGGCGGCCGCCTCGCCGCCGGTGTCGCGGAGCCGGGCGGCGGCGAACGCGCGGACGACGGCGAGCATCCGGTAGCGCACGGCCCGCCCCGCCGGGTGGGCGGCGAGCAGGGAGGACTCGACGAGCGCGCCGAGGTGCCCGGCCACCGGCCGGTCCCGGGGCCACTCCGGGCAGGCGGCGGTGAGGCCCTCCACCGCCTCGGGGTCGAAGCCGGCGGGGAAGACCGCCAGGAGCACGAGCAGTTCGCGCTGGGCGGGCGTGAGCAGGCGGTAGGACCAGTCGATCACGGCGTGCAGGTTTCCCGGGCCGTGGTCGTCGAGGAGGGTGAGGTCCTCGGCGAGGCGGTCCCGGACCGGTTCGAGACCGAGGACGGCGATGCGGGACGCGGCCAGTTCCAGCGCGAGCGGCAGCCCGTCCAGGCGGCGGCAGATCTCGGCGACCACGGCCACGTTGTCGCCGGTCATGCCGAAGGACGACCGCAGCCGCCTGATCCGGTCGGTGAGGACGCGGACGCTCGCCGCCAGGTCCATGCGGTCCGGGCCGGCGCGGGCGTCGGGGGTCGGCAGCGGTTCGAGGGGCAGCAGCCGTTCGGACGGCGTGCCCAGCCGGTGCCGGCTCGTCGCCAGCACCCGCGCGGACGGGCACCGCGTCACCACGGCCCCGGCCAGCGCCGCAGCCTCGGCCAGAACGTGCTCGCAGTTGTCGAGGACGAGCACGCCGGGCGAGACGCGGAGATACTCGACGATGGCCGCACGGGCCGATCCGGCGGGACGGTCCAGCCCCAGCGCCTCCGCCGCCGCGGCATCGACCCTGCCACCGGGCAGGGGGGCGAGCTGGACGACGGTGACCGGTGTCCCGAGGCGTTCTGCGAGGGCCGGCAGGGCCTCGGCGACAGTCCTGGTCTTGCCGACACCGCCGACGCCCGTGACGGTGACCAGGCGGCACGCCGCGACGGCGTCCACCAGCTCCGCCACCGTCGCGTCCCTGCCCACGAACGCTGTCGAGGTGTCCACCCACGCGTGCGTGTCCGGGGCCGCCGCGTGCCGCCGGGACGGGCGGGCGAGGTCGTGGGCGAGGATCCGCGACTCCAGCTCGCGCAATGCCGGGGACGGGTCCAGGCCCAGCTCGGCGTCCAGCCGGGCCCGGTACTCGCGGAACCGGGCGAGCGCGCCGGTGTGGTCGCCCATGTCGTAGAGCGCGGTGAGCAGCAACTCCACCGCGCTCTCCCGGAACGGCTGCTCGGCGAGGAGGCCTTCGAGGCGGGCGGCGGCGGCGCGCGGATCGCCTCCGGCCAAAGCGGCGGACGCCCTCGCCTCCATCACGTCCCGGCGCATCCGTTCGAGGGACTGCGCCTCGAACTCGGCGAAACCGCGGTCCGCGAACTCCGCGTAGGCGGGGCCGCGCCAGAGCGCGAGCGCCTCGTCCAGGATGCGGGCCGCGTCCTGCGGAACCTCCTCCGCACGGCGCGACAGGGACTCGAACCGGTGCGCGTCGACCGCCACCGCCGGGACGGCGAGGGTGTACCCGGCCGCGTCGGCGCGAATCACGCCCTCCCCGAGGACGGTGCGCAGCCGCGACAGGACGGTGCGCAGCGCAGACCTGGGGTCGGCGGGCAACTCGTCCGCCCAGGCGGCCTCCACCAGCGCGTCGGCGGCGACGGGCCGTCCCACCTGGACCAGGAGGCGGGCCAGGACCACGCGGCGGCGCCCGGACGGCACGTCCACCGGCGTGCCGTCCCGCCGGACCTCAAGAGGCCCGAGGACGCCGAAGCGCAGGTCGACCATGTGATCCATCTTCGGTGAAGCGGTGGTGAATGTCTCGTGAAACGGGCGCCTGTGACGGTCGGAGACACGAACCCGCGAGAAGGAGGGGCACGATGACCACCGACATCGAACTCGACATGAACACGGTCGGCGCGTTCGCCGAGAAGATCGCCGGGCTGCTGACCGGCGGCGCCACCGCGGCCCTGATGGTGGTGGGCGACCGGCTCGGCCTCTACCGGACGCTCGCCGGGGCGGGCCCGGTGACCCCGGCCCGGCTCGCCGACCTGACCGGCACTTCCGGCCGGTACATCCGGGAATGGCTGGCCCAGCAGGCCGCCGTCGGCATCGTGACGCACGACGCGGCGGACGGCACGTTCACGCTGCCCGCCGAGCACGCCGCCGTCATCGCCACCGACGACTCGCCGGCGTCCATGATCGGGGCCGCCCCGATGATCACCGGGCTGCACCGGCGCGTCGACGAGATGGCGGACGCGTTCCGCACCGGGCAGGGCATCGCCTGGGCCGCCCAGGACCCGATGATCTTCGAGTCGACCGAGCGGTTCTTCCGGGTCGGCTACCGCAACAGCCTGGTCGGCGAGTGGATCACCGCGCTGGACGGCGTCCGCGAACGGCTGGCGGCCGGCGCGCGCGTCGCCGACATCGGGTGCGGGCACGGGGCGCCGCTACTGCTGCTGGCGGACGCCTTCCCGAACTCCCGGTTCGTCGGGTTCGACGTCCACGAGCCGTCCATCGAGACCGCGCGGGCCCGCGCCGCCGAGGCCGGTGTGTCCGACCGGGTCACCTTCGAGGTGCACCACTGCCACGGCTACCCGCAGGACGGGTACGACCTCGTGACGTTCTTCGACTCCTTCCACGACCTCGGCGACCCCGTCGGCGCGGCCGCCTACGCCCGCGCCGCACTGGCTCCGGGCGGGACGCTGATGCTGGTGGAGCCCGTGGCAGGCGACGACCTGGCGTCGACCCTGGCCCGGGTGCCGACCGCCGGCCTCAACTACGCCGCCTCGACGTTCCTGTGCACGGCCAACTCGCTGTCGCAGCCGGTCGGGCTGGCCTTGGGCGCCCTCGCCGGCGAGGCGCGGCTGCGGCAGGTCCTCCACGAGGCCGGCTTCGGGACCGTCCGGCGCGCGGCGGAGAACATGTTCAACATGGTGCTGGAGGCCAGGCCCGGAGAGTGACGTCGGAGGGGTCCGGCGAGGCGGGGTCAGCGCATCTGCTCGCCGGTCGGTTCCTGCGATCCCGCCGGACAGGCGGGGTAGATGCCCGCGCTGGGCGCTCGACGGGACGTCCGGCGGCGTTGGCACGAGCACGATCGCCATGATGACGGCCGGGTTCCTCACCGATGCGAGGCCCCACCGTCTTGTACCTCGATGTCGACATCGCGCACTTCGGCGGTGCGAGCGAATGATGCCAGCGGGCGAACACCGACATCGGGCACGTCCGCACGTTCGCCGACCATGCCGGCATGCATTCGCGCCAAGACCGCACAGAGTGGTGTCATCTCTCCGACGCCCTGCCTGGACGTCACTCCGGAGTACCTGCGCCGCCGGGGCTGCGGCCGGGTCCTGCTGCTACACGCCGCGGGGGCGGGCCTGGGCGGGGCATGGGCGGCGGGTTCGCTGTCATGCCGGGTCTGGGGTGCCGCGGAGGGTGTGCAGGATGGCGGTCTCCTGGGCGGGGTCACGGAGCTGTGGAGGGCCCTGCGTGAGCGGGCGGAGGGTGGCGCGGGCGGCGGCGTGCGGCTCGGGCCACAGCGCGGCGTTCAACGCGCCCGCGAACCAGCCCAGTATGAAGGCGGCGGTCCGCTCGTCGTCGCTCATCTTGGTGCGGGCGGACGGGTCGTTGAGTGATCGCCCCGCCTGGCGCGAACGCGTCAGCCAGGAGCGGACGTGCGTGCCGAGCTCGGAGCCGGCAGAGACGGTGACGGGTTCGCCGCGCTCGGCCGCGGCGACCGCCTCGGCCAGGCCAGGGGTGCGGTCGAGGTTGAGGAGGGCGGCCAGGCGCATCATCTCGCGCGCGGCGACCGCGCGGAGCAGGTGCGGCGGGGCGGCTTCGAGAGCCGCGATCATGGCGGGTTCTTTGGGGCCGTGTGTGAGCGAGGGCGGAGCAGCGCTGAACCAGGGTTCGATCTCGGCGGACAGGAGCAAACGCCGGCGGCCGAGGTCCAGTCCGAGGATGGGCGCGCGCCGTGGCCGGCGATCCCGCGGGCGGCGTCAGCGGTGGCCCAGCACGTTGACCAAACGGCCGTTGGGATCGCGGACCAAGAACCGGCGTACCCCCCACTCCTCGTCTTGCAAGGGATGCACGATCTCCGCACCGCTGTCGCGCATGACCGCGCAGGCCGCGTCCACATCGTCCACCTCGACGCTCATGTCGGGGGTGACCGATGCGGTCTTGTCGCCGGCGATGAAGCTGACCTGAGCCGTCGGATTCGACGGGAGGCGATCGTCATGACCCAGCCGAGGTCCATGACCTCCTCGAAGCCCAGCAGCCCATAGAACTCCCGGCTCTCCCCCAGGGCCTCTGACTGGACGTTGGGCACGACACGGCGAACGGCCATCGATAACTCCAAACGAGAAGGAACGCGTCTGTGAGACTCGGTGAAGGTCCAGCGTCGCCCAGTGCCGCATCCACGTCTTGCACGGATGGGAACTCCGCCCATTCCGGCCGGCCGCCCCGCCGCGTTGGCGTCCATCGGTGGTCACTGTTGTGCGAGGTAGCGCAGCAGGAGGGTGTCGCCTTCGCCGAGCGCGGAGGCCAGGCGCAGGTTGGCCGGTTCGATGGCGGGGCCGGTGGCGATGCGTCCGGCGGTGCCCGCGGTCAGCATCGGGGAGATGGTGAGGCGGAGCTCGTCGAGCAGCCCGGCGGCCACCAGCGCGCCGAACAGGTGAGGGCCTCCTTCGCAGTCGATGCGCCGCAGGCCGCGGTCCAGCAGTGCGGAGACGGCGGCGGCCGGGTCGATCGTGTCGTCACCGGTGACGACGACCTCGGCGCCGGCGTCGCTCCAGGCCTTCTGCGTGCGTGCGGGGGCGGCCGCGCAGGTGAGGACGAGGGTGGGCACCTGCGCCTGGGTGATGACGGGTGCGTCGGCGGGCAGGCTCCGCCCGGTGCTCACCACGGCGGTGGGCGGGATGCGGGCGAGGCCGTGGCGGTGCCGGCGGGCCCGGGTCTGCTGGTCGGGGTGGACGCCGCGGAAGTTCTCGACGGTCGCGGTGGTGGCCCCGATCAGCAGCACGTCGGCCAGGTCGGCGCCGAGTCGCAGTACCTTGCGGTCGGGTGGAGTGGACAGTGGCCGGGCTCGTCCGCCGAGTTCCACGGCTCCGTCGGCGCTGGCGACGAAGTTGGCGACCAGCCAGCGCGGCGCGGCCGGGTAGGTGTAGAGCCGTTCCAGTTCCGCGTCGTCGATGACGCGGCCGGCGTGCTCGGGCGGCCAGATGTGGTGCATCAGGAGATCCAGGTGCTCGTGCGGGCGGGTGGGCGGGTGCCGCTGATGGCGGCCGCGATGTCCACGGCGTGCCTGGTGGGCCGGACGTCGTGCACCCGGAACACCGCCGCCCCGTCCCGGGCGGCGATCGCGGTGGCGGCCAGGGTGCCGGTCAGGCGGTCGCGCGGGCCCACGTCCAGGGTCTCGCTCACGAACGCCTTGTTCGACAGGGCCATGAGCACCGGCCATCCGGTCCCGGCGAATTCCCGGACGTGCCGCAGCAGCAGCAGATGATCGGCGGTGTTCTTCCCGTAGCCGGTGCCGTCGATGAGGATGCCGCCGCGGGGCACGCCGGCGGCCTCGGCCCGTTCCGCCAGCCCGGTGACGGCGGTGCGGACGGCGGCCACCACGTCGGGGTAGCCGGGGCGGAACGGCTCGGCGCGCGGGGGCCGCCCGCCGGTGTGGGTGCACACGTAGCCGGCGCCGTGGGCGGCCGCGACGTCGATCAGCTGCGGATCGGCGGCGGCCCATGCGTCGTTGAGGATGTCGGCACCGGCCCGGCATGCGGCGTCACCGACCTCGTGACGCCAGGTGTCGACGCTGATCAGCAGGTCGGGGTGGTGGTCGCGGGTCCATTCCACCAGAGGCACCACCCGGGCCAGCTCCTGCGCGGTGGTGACCTCCTCGCCGGGACTGGCCGCGACCCCGCCGAGATCGACCAGGTCGGCACCGTCGGCGGCGGCGCGGCTGATGGCGGCCTTGGCGGCGTCGGCGGCGAAGGTGGCGCCGCGGTCGTGGAAGGAGTCCGGTGTCCGGTTGACGATCGCCATCACCAGTGGCCGGTCGCGGGCGGCGCGGCGTCCCCGAAACACCAGTTCGACCGCTCCCTGCGGCGGGGGATGCGCGTCCTGTGCCTGCCGCGCGCCCGCGCCGATGATCGCGCTCACCGGGCACCGGTGGCGGCGAGGGCCGCGAGGTCCGCCTCGGCGAGTTCCCGGGCGGTCACCGGTGCCCCGGTGTCGACCAGCGCCTGAAGGGTGTCGCCGTGGTCCCAGGAGTTGACGTTGAGCGCCGCGGTGACCCGCCCGCCGCGCAGCCAGAACGCGAGGAACTCGCGAGTGGACGGTTCTCCGCGTACCACCAGTTCGTCGGTGGTGGGGTCGGCGAGGCCCCGGTATTCGCAGCCCAGGTCGTACTGGTCGGAGAAGAAGAACGGGGCGGGGGTGTAGGGCTCGTCGCCGCCCAGCAGGCCGCCGGCCACGTGCGTGCCCTGCCGTTTGGCGTTGTCCCAGTGCTCGACGCGCACCCGGCCTTCGTAGCGGGGGTGGTCGTGAGCGGCGATGTCGCCGGCGGCAAAGATGTCCGGGGCCGAGGTGCGCAGTGCCGCGTCGACGGCGACCCCGCCCGCCGCCAGTTCCAGACCGGCCTGTTCGGCCAGTTCGGTGCGGGGTAGGGCGCCGACCCCGGCGACCACCACATCGGCGGCCAGCTCGCTGCCGTCGTCCAGACGCACCACCCGGGTGGCGCCGCGGGTGGCGATCCCGGTCGCCTTGACGCCCAGGCGCAGCGTGACGCCGTGGTCGGCGTGCAGGTCGCGGAACACCGCTCCGATCTGGGCGCCGAGCACCCGCTGAAGCGGCTGCGGCAGCGGGTCGGCCATGCGCACCCGCGCCCCGCGGGTGCGTGCGGCGGCGGCGACCTCGCAGCCGATCCAGCCCGCGCCGATGACCACCACCCGGGCGTCGGCGGTCAGTTTCTCGCGCAGCGCCAGCGCGTCGTCCAGAGTGCGCAGCAGGTGCACGCCGGCACCGTCGGCACCGTCGAAGCCGGGCAGGGTCCGCGGGCGGGACCCGGTGGCCAGCAGCAGCCGGTCGTAGTGGTGTTCGGCGCCGGCGGCGTCGACGACCACGTGCTCGGCCGGGCGCAGCGCGGTAATCGCGGTGTCGCGGCGCAACTCGATCCCATGATCGGCATAGTGGCCGGGCTCACGCACCCAGTCCGGCTCGTCGGTCTCGCCCAGCAGGATGCCCTTGGACAGCGGCGGCAGCTCGTAGGGGGCGTGCGGCTCCCCCCCGAACAGCGTCACCTCGCCCTCGAATCCTTGTTCGCGGAGTGCGGTGGCCGCCGACGTGCCGGCCAGCCCGGCTCCGACGATCACGATCCGCTGCGGTGCGCTCATCATGTGTCTCCCCAACTCATCTCGTCTCGGTGTTCGCGGGCGGGGCGTGCTACCGGCCCACGCCGGTGAGAGCCAGGAACTCCTGCCGGGACGCCGGGTCGTCACGCAGGGTTCCCAGCAGCGTGGAGGTGACGGTCCTGGCCCCTGTCGCCTGTACGCCGCGCAGGGTCATGCAGGTGTGCTCGGCCTCGATCACGATCCCCACCCCCGCGGGTTCCAGATGGGCCTGCAGCCAGTCGGCGACCTGCTTGGTCAGCCGCTCCTGGACCTGGGCACGGCAGGCGAAGTGCTCCAGCACCCGGGCCAGTTTCGACAGGCCCAGGATCCGCCGCCCGGGCAGGTAGCCGATGTGGGCGGTACCGACGAACGGCAGAAGATGGTGTTCGCACACCGACCGCAGGGGGATGTCACGGGCGAGTACCAACTCGTCGTAGCCGTCATCATTGGGGAAGGTCGTCAGGTCAAAGGGACGGGGAGTGAACAACTCGGCGTAGGCGCGGGCCATCCGCCCAGGGGTGCCGCGCAGGCTCTCGGAGTCGATGCCGACGCCCAGAGCCCGCAGGAACTCCCCGGCGGCCAGCTCGGCGGCCGCCAAATCCGCCTCACCGGGCCGCCCGGTGACACGGACCACGGCCGGAGCGTCCGCCCGCGCACCGAACTCGTCTGCGGACACGGCCGTATCGGGATACACGGTCATGTCAGGCACCGGCCCCTTGGGCGGCGGGCAGCCCGCGCCCGGCGGCCACCGGCACAGGCGAGGGCCGCTCAGCGGGCGCGAAGCGTCCGAGGACGCTCGGAACGGTCAGGCGGCTCCCCAGAGCGGCGACCGGCCACCCGGCGAGTACGGCCATGTTCATGACAACTCCAGGTCTGTAAAGGTGCGGGCCCGCCCGTGAATGAGAGCTGCGGCCCCGGTCGGTCGGCCGCGCCGCCCGACATGCTGCGGGACGGGGCGCTCCCACCGGCCTGGGCGGCGGCGGCATCGTGTGCTGAGGCCTAATTCGCTAATAAGTATTGGTCTTATTATGGCATCTGGTCAAGCACACCTGGTCAGAAGGCTGCAACATGCATGACGCCAAGCCTTCTGGGAGTTATCATGGCCGGGTGGCCCCCGACGCGAATCGGCCGATCTCACCCGCAGACGCCGCGATCGAATCCATCAGCGTCCTGGGAGAGGAGTCGCGGCGCCGGATGCATGAGCATCTGCGGCACGCGAGCGATCCCGTGACCCGTGACGAGGCGGCCGCCAGCACCGGGATGTCCAGTAAGGTCGCAGCCGGTCGGGCTGGCCTTGGGCGCCCTCGCCGGAGAAGCGCGGCTGCGGCAGGTCCTCCACGAGGCCGGCTACGGAACCGTCCGGCGCGCGGCGGAGAACATGTTCAACATGGTGCTGGAGGCCAGGCCCGGAGAGTGACGTCGGAGGGGTCCGGCGAGGCGGGCGCCGGACCCACGCGTACCGCATTTCACGTCCGGCCCTCTACCAGAGCTTGGTCGCCTTGAGCTTCGCCGCGATCGCGTAATCGATGTGGACGTCCCGGTAGGTGACGTTCTCACGCACCTCGTCCGGCAGGTTGGTCCGGTCACTTCCGGACGCGGACTTGTCTGCGGCGTCTCCGGTGAACTCCACCGAACTTTCGGGGACGACCTCGAAGCGCAGTTCGTCGGCTTTCACCTTGGCGGTGAAGAGAATGTCCGCCGTCCGCCGGGCTTCGGCTCCTGGACGCTCGTCATCGCGGCTCACGGTCACTCGTCCCCTCGGTCCGGCGAACGGGGCGCGGACACCATCCGGAACAGCGCCCGGCCCAACTCACGCACGGACTGCTCAGTCTCGTGAAGTGCGGACTTGAGCGCGGTGATCTCCTGTTCGCCGTTGGACGGCTCCGCGCCGTCGTCGGTCTCCTGATCGGATTTCTGGTCGGTCTCAGGCTTGGTCTCAGGCTCGTCTTGCCGGCCGTTCCCGTTCCCGTTCTCGGTGGAGTCGTCGGGTTCCTTCGGCTCCGTGCCGGTGACGCCTTCGGCGGCCTTGCCGGTTTCTCCGGTCGCGCCTTCGGCGGCCTTGCCGGTTTCTCCGGTCGCGCCTTCGGCGGCCTTGCCGGCTTCTTCGGTGGCGGCCGCGACGCCCCCGGCGGCGGTCTCCGCGGCCCGGCCGGTGCCCTCACCGACGCCCTCTACCGCGCCAGCCGCGCCCTCGCCCACGTCACGGACACCCTCGCCGACGTCCTCGACCGCGCCCGCGGTGCCCTCGCCCACGTCCTTGACGGCGCCCCCGGCACCCTCGCCCACGTCCTCGACCGCGGCACCGGCACCCCGGCCAACGTCTTCGACGGCACCTCCGGCACCCCGGCCAACGCTCTCGACGGCACCCCCGGCACCCCGGCCGACGTCTTGCACGGCGCCCTTGGCGCCCTTGCCGACTTCGCCCACCGCGGTGCCGGTTCCGGCTCCGATGTCGCGGGCCGCCGCCTCCACGCCACGTCCGATGTGCTGAAGGATCTCTGGGTTGCGGTCGAGCGTGGTCAGCACGCGGTCGACGATGATGGCGACGTTGTCGAGCCGGACGTCCAGTTGCGCCTGGGCTTCGACGCCCTTGATCTCCAGCTTGACCCTGCCGAGGAAGACGTCCGCGCCGACGTTCAGCCTGAGCAGATCGAGGACCTGGGCGACGAGCGAGACGTGCGCCTCCAGGTTCTCCACCTCAAGGGATATCTCGTCCACCTTGAGCAGAGGCACGTCGAGATACACGTCCGGTCCCTCGCCCGAACGCAGCCGCCTGTCCGGCGTGATGGCCTTGTCGCCGGTGCCCTCCACCTCACCGCCGGAATCGTTCCGATTCCGGTCCGGCTCTGGTCTGTCAGCCGCGGTGTTGCCCATCGCTTACCCCCTTGCGGGCCGCTACCCGGGCTCGACCAGCGAAAACGTCAGAGCGCGGGGTGTCAGGCGGTGCTCCCGGCCTTCTCCCTGGCGCGTTCCTCGGACTCCGCCTTCTCGCCGCCGTCCTCGCGGCCCTCGCCGCGCTCCCCGGTTTCCTCGCCCTCTTGGTCCTTGGCCTCTTGGTCCTTGGCCTCTTGATCCTTGGCCTCGCCTTCCTGGTCCTCGGCCTCGCGCTCCCGGTCTTCCTCGGACCCGGCGGCCTCCTGCTCCTCCTTGAGGGCGTCCTCGTGGGTCTTGACCACCTCGCCGTCGCGGATCTCGCCGCGCCAGCCCTCGACCTCGCCCTGTTCCAGGAGCGTGTGCATCATCATGTGGCGTTTGATGTGCTTGAACTCCAGGCGGAGGCGGCGTCCCTGGGCCCGCCAGAGGTTCGCGGTCTTCTCGAAGAAGCCGTCGGGGTGGTACTCGGCCACCAGCATGATCCGCGTCATGGTCGGCGCCAGTTCGTGGAACGTCACGGCGCCGTCGACGAACCCCTTGGGGCCCTTGGACTTCCAGACGATCCGCTCGTCGGGCACCTGCTCGACGATCGTGGACTCCCAGGTCCGGTGGGACAGGAAGATCTGGGCGCGCCAGTTGAGCTTCTCGTCGGACTCCTGCTCGACGCTCTCCACCTTCTTGGTGAAGCTCGGGTAGTCGGCGAACTGCGTCCACTGGTCGTAGGCGACGCGGCGTGGCAGGCCCACATCGAACTGCTCGACGATGTTGGTGACCTTCATCTTGCCGCCGCCCCCGCCGCCTCCGCCGCCGTCCTTTCCGCCGTCCTTGCCGCCTCCGGCGGAGCCCACGGCCTCCTTAACCTTCTCCTTCGCGCCGGTGGCGCCCGCGCTGAGGCCCGCCTTGAGCGGGGACTCGCCTTCGGCGATCTTCTTCGCGCCGGCCGCGGCCATCTTCGTGCCGACGCCCGCGCCGTTGTCGGTGACGTCGGTCAGCCGCTGCGTCATGCCCTGGAGCCTTCCGCTCGCCCCGGTGAGCGCCCGCACCATGAGCGCCTGGACGAGCTCCCGCCCGGCCTCCTTGAGCTGATCGACGGGCAGCTCATCGGGGCGGGCCTGGCCGGCGCCCTCGGTGCCCTTCTCCGTCATGGTCATCACTTCGCTTCCTAGACGATGTCGTTCTGGCCATAGCCCCACGAAGCGATACGAAACAACCTAAAAGCCGCTGACCAGCAGAAATTAAAGATCTATCGGCCCTTTCCCCCGCCCGGCCCGTGCGGCTCGGCGTACGACGCGAGGTCCCGGGCGGAGAGCGGAAGCGGACGGGGCCACCGGAGCGCGGGCGGCGAGGGCGGCCGCATGGGCCCCGAGGGTGTTGATCAAGGTCAGAGGGATAAGTCACACATAGGTAACGATGCGGGCGGGTGAGTCAAATTGCCGAAGTGTCTCACGAGGATGGAGTAGCGTTCCGGCCTGCTGAGTGAGCTGGATCACAGTACGCGGAGGTCGTCATGAGCGTTGACCGTCCGATGTGCCCGGGGGCGTAATGGCCCGGCGGACGGAGTCGGCCGGGCCGAGGCGGCGCGGGGTGCTGAGGGGCAGGGCCAGGTCCGTCAGGTCCCGGATCGTGCTGCTGCTGGTCCCGCCGATCACGGCGCTGGTCGTGTTGTGGGGCGTCGCCGCGACCACGTCGCTGCAGGACAGCCTGCGGCAGGCCAAAGCGCGCACGTTCACCCAGAAGGTGCTGGAGCCCACCGACCAGGTCGTCGCCGCGTTGCAGGACGAGCGGCGGATGTCGCTGTCGGCGCTGGGCGACGACGCGACCATCGGCCGGGCCGGGTTCGAGGCGCAGCGGGCGGTCACCGACCGGGCCCGCGCGCGGTTCCGCGCCTCGGCCGCCGACGGCGACATCGCGGGCGCGACCCGTCCCGAGACCCGGCAGCGGATGGTGCGGCTCGCGGACATGCTCGGCGGGCTGGAGCCGCTGCGCGCCACGGTCGACGACCGCAGCCTGGGACGCGCCGAGGCGATGGCGCGCTACACCGAGTACATCGAGCAGGCCGCCGAGATCTACGACGAGGTCCATTCGATGGACCCGGAACTGGTGCGGCGCAGCCGGATCCTGCGCACGCTCGAACGCGCCCGGGAGAACCTGTCCCGCGAGGACGCGCTGGTCACCGGCGCGCTGGCGGCGGGGCGGCTGAGCGAGGACGAGCATCTGCAGCTGGTGCAGTTCGCCGGGACGCACCGGTTCCTGTACGCCGACGCAGCGCGGAACCTGCCGGACGCCTACCGGATCCGGTACGCGCGGATCGTGTCGGGGCCGGAGTTCCGCCGGTTCGAGGAGCTGCAGAACCGGTTGATGCGCGGCGGCGCGACCGGCGGGCGGCCCGCCGTGGACATCGGCGCCTGGCACACCGCGACCGAGGCGGTGGACGCCGAGCTGGCCGCCATGTCGTCCGGCATCCGCGAGGAGAACACCCGGCGGGCCGGGGACGAGGCGGGCGCCGTGCTGCTGCGGCTGGGCCTGACCGGCGGGCTCGGGCTCGTCGCGGTGATCGCGTCCATCCTGATCGCGGTCCGGGCGGGCCGCCGGCTGATCGTGGAGAGCCGCGAGATGGCCGCGACCGTCAACGCGTTCGCGCAGCAGCGGCTGCCGGAGATCACCGAGCGGGCGCGGCGCGGCGAGGAACCGCCGGCCGACGACGGTCCGGGCGGCGGGCCCGCGGGACGGTTCCGGGTGACGGAGGTCGAGCAGATCGACCGGGCGTTCGCGCAGACCCGGCGGGCGGTCGTGCGCGCCGCCGAGGGCGAGGCCCGTGCGCACCGGCGGCTGAACGAGGTGTTCGTGACGCTGGCCCGCCGCAACCAGTCGCTGCTGCAGCGGCTGCTGCGGATGCTGGAGACCATGGAACGCGGCACCGAGGACCCCGACGAGCTGGAGCGGCTGTTCGAGCTGGACGCGCTGGCGACCCGGATGCGGCGGCACGCCGAGGGCCTGGTGATCCTGTCGGGCCGTCCGTCCGGGCGGACCTGGCGCGACCCGGTCCGGATGGTGGACGTCGCGCGCGCTGCGGCGGCGGAGGTCGAGGACTACGCACGGGTCGAGGTGGTGCCGATGGGCCGGACGGCGCTGCTCGGGCCCGCGGTCGCCGACACCATCCACCTGATGGCCGAGCTGATCGAGAACGCGGCCGCGTTCTCCCCGCCCAGCACCCCGATCCGGGTGACCGGGCAGGAGGTCGCGCACGGGTTCGCGTTGGAGGTGGAGGACCGCGGGCTGGGCATGGCGCCCGAGGTGCTGGCCGACCTCAACCGGCTGCTGGCCACCGATCCCGAGCTCGACCTGGACGACAGCGCCCGCCTCGGCCTGTTCGTCGTGGCCCGCCTTTCGGCGCGGCACGGCATCCAGGTGACGCTGCGCCCGTCCCCGTACGGGGGGATCGTCGCCATCGCGCTGATCCCGAAGGAACTGGTGGTGGAGCGGCCCTCCGGGTACGCGGTCACCGACGGCGGCGACTGGGCCCTGCCCGCGTCGTCGGCGCCGCCGGTGTCGCCGCAGGAGCGCCTCGCGCTGGTCGCTCCCCCGGCGGCGCCGGCGTTCGACGAGCTGTCCGGCAGGAGTCCGGGGGGCGCGGAACGTTCCGGGAACGGCGGCGGGACGGCCGGATCCGACACGTCCGGCGAGTGGGCGCGGCTGCCCGTGCGGCGCCGCCAGGCGCATCTGGCGCCGCAGCTGAGGCGCACCGCCGGAGCCGAGGCGGAACCGGAGGGACCCGAGCCGGAGGAGCGGTCGCCGGAGGCCGCCCGCGATCTCGTGTCGACGATGCAGCGCGGCTGGGAGCGGGGCCGCGCCGCCGCGGCCGAGGACGGGGCCGGCGAGGACGGGCCGGGCGAGTCCGCCGCGTCCCGCAGCCCCGACTGGTTCGGCACACCGGTCGTCCCGCCCGGTCCGGACGCCTCCGCTGAACCGGAGGACGGCGGGGCCGGCGCGGCGGACGGCGGGAGCGCTTCGGACGACCCGTCCGGGACGGGCCGCGCGCCCGGGTCCGGCGGTGCGTGATGTCCCGCGATCTGCCGGGCGGGCATCCCGATCCGGGCCGGCACCGCCGCCCGCGGCGCGACGACGATCTGTGGGTGGACGAGGAGGCCGGTCCCGTCGTCCGTCCCTTCGCGCTGACCCGGGGCCGCACCCGGTCCCGGCGGCGCGGCGGCGACCTCGACCTGATCGCGGTCGTGGTGACCGCCGAGGTGCCGATGCCCGATCCGCTGACGCTCGGCCCGGAGGACGAGCGGATCCTGGAATTCTGCCTCAGCCCGGTGTCGGTGGCCGAGCTGGCGTCCCATCTGCGGCTGCCGGTGGGCGTGATCCGGGTGCTGGTGAGCGATCTGCTGGATCGCGGGCTGATGGAAGTGCAGAGCCGTGTCGCGCCGGCCGGACGCCCCGATAGGCGCATTCTCAAGGAAGTGATCGATGGTCTCCGTGCGCTTTGACAGTCCGAGGGTCAGGTCCCTGGCCGCCGGGGCCGCGCTGCTGGCGGCGCTGGCGGGCTGCGCCTCCGGTCCGGACGGCGGCGGCGGCGCGTCCGGCCCGGGAATCACCGGCGAGCCCTGCCCCAGGGCCGTGAACCCCGAGCACGGCTGCATCTACCTGGGCATCATCTCCGACCTGACCACGGGACCTTTCAAGGGCCTGGGCGTGCCGATGGTGACAGCGCAGAAGGCGTTCTGGGACCGGGTCAACCAGCAGGGCGGCATCGGCGGCTACGACGTCGACGTCCACACCTACGTCATGGACAACAAGTACGACCCGGCGACGCACCGCCGCGAGTACCTGGAGATCAAGGACAAGGTGCTGGCGCTGGCGCAGAGCCTGGGGTCGCCGACCACCGAGGCGATCCTGGACGACCTGCGCTCCTCCCGGATGATCGCGGTGCCCGGCTCCTACCCGTCCAAATGGGAGTTCGAGGACGTCATCCTGGAGTCGGGCGCCTCGTACTGCTTCGAGGCGATGAACGCGGTCGACCACGCCGCCGAGGCCTTCGAGGCCGAGAGCGTGATGGCCGTCCACTACGCGGGCGACTACGGCGGCGACGGGGCCGCGGGCGCCAGGACGGCCGCGGCGGCGCGCGGCCTTCGCTTCTCGGAGCTGGAGACGCCGCAGGGCGCCGGCGAGCAGGACGAGGCCGTGCAGGCCATCCTCGAACGCAAGCCGGACATGGTCATGCTCACGGTGGGCCCGGCCGAGACCGCCGCCATCGTCGGCGGGGCCGTGGGGGCGGGCTTCCAGGGGCATTTCATGGGCAACAACCCCACCTGGGTGGGGTCTCTCCTGCAGACCCCGGCGGGTCCCCCGCTGAAGGCCCGCTACCTGGTGGTGGCGCCGTGGAAGCCGTTCGCCTCCGACTCGCCCGGGCACACCGCGATGCGGCTGGCGCTGGGCCGGGTGCAGCCGAGCGACGCGTTCACCTCGGGCTGGGTCCTGTCGTACCCGTTGAAGGCGGTGCTGGAGAAGGCCGCGGCGAACGGGAACATGAGCCGCGAGGGCGTGTACGAGGCGCTCGGGCAGGTCACCACCGTGGACTACGAGGGGATGCTGCCCAGGAAGGCGGGCAACTTCTCGGGCAGCCCGAACGCGGCGGCCTACCGCGAGTCGGTGATCGCCCGCCCCGACGAGCGGGAGTTCACCGGGAGCAAGGTGATCACGGACTTCACCGCGGGGACGACCGCCATCGCCCACAGCCTCGAAGCCCCCTGCTACAACCCCCGCTGACGGCCCGGGCCACCCGGACGCGCGTTCAGATCTCCAGGGCGCCGCGGGGGTGGCCGTGCTCGCGGCCGTGGCCGGTCAGGGCCAGAACGGCGCGGCCTTCCACGCGGGTGTGGGCGCCGAGGGCGGACGGGTCCACAGACGCGCGGGCCGCGAACGTGGTCGCATGGCATTCGTCGGGGATGTCCAGATCCTTCTTGACCTGGTGGTAGCGGGCGCTGAACGCCTCGTGGTCGGAGATGTCGATGCCGTCGAACGCGTCGTCGGGAAAGCCGTCGACGTGCGGGAGCAGGTAACCGTCCTCGGCGGGGTGGGCGGGCCCGACCTGCACGTCGGGCTCGAAGACGTCGTAGTAGCGGATGATCTCGCCCTGTTCGGCGACGCACCAGGCCGTCCAGTGGTCGCCGCAGCTCGCGCCGTACCAGTGCGCGGAGCCGAAGCGGCGGCTCAACTCCCGGCAGTGCCCCTGGACCTCGTCGTGATCGGGTTCTCCGGCGCCGTCGAAGGGGTCGCCGAACACGAGGGTCCAGCCGTCGAACCGCGGTGTCACGTAGACGCGGGAGGCCGCGCCGCCGCCGTGGTGGTCGCCGTTCCAGGCGGACGCGCCCATCCGCATCGTGGCCGGCTCGGGGTCGGAGAGGCCGAACGCGTCGAGGATGTCCCCCTGGTCGCCGGACGGGACGGCGTACCAGGTGCCGCACAGGTGCATGGGTTCGGGCGCCTCGGCCGCCTGCTTGACGCGGATCAGGCGGCGGACGAGGGCCAGGTCGCGGTCGTCCAGCCCGGCGGGCCCGGCGACGGCGACGATGGCCTCCAGGGCCGGTCCGCGCAGCCGGCCGGCGGTGCGGGAGCGGCGGACCTCGCGGAGAAGGGGCACCACGTCCGGGCCGATCCCCTCCAGTGCCCAGATGGCGTGCTGCCGGACGTCGGCGTCCGGGTCGGCCAGCAGCGCGATCAGGTCGGGGGCGTGCGGAAGCGCGGCCGTGCCCTTGAGTTGCAGGACGTAGGCGGAGTTGCCGCGCACCTTAGGGGCCGGGTGGCGCAGGCCGGGGACGAACGCCGCCAGGTCGTCGATCTTCAGGCCGCTGTGGGCCCAGCCGCAGCGGCGCGCCACCTCGCGGGTCGGCGCCGCCGCCATGGCCTCGATCAGGGGGGCGAGGGCGGGGAGGCCGATGCGGCGCAGGACCATGGCGCTGGTGCCCCAGTCGACCGGGGAGTCCTCGTCGCAGAGGACGGCCAGGACGGGTTCCACGGCGGGGGCGCCGATGGCCGCGAGGGCGTCGCTCGCGGCCTTCTGGCCGGGTCCGGCGAGCCGTTCGATGAGGTCGGCGATTTCCACACGCAAAATGATCGCAGAAGTTTCGTACAGGGTTTGACTTTCGCCCGCACGCGGATTGATGCTGGTCTCGGACCCAGGGGCGTTGAACAGCGGTCCAATAGCGCGGCACATACGGTTCGACCGACCATGGGTGAGGCGACCATGGAGTTCACGACTTTGGGCGGCGCAACCGTCCAGCGCACGGACCAGAACGCGATTCTACTCTTTCCGGAAGAGGCCGACGTCCGCAACTGCGACGATCTGCACACCGCGTCGCGGCGGCTGCTGGACGAGGGCGTCCTGTCATTGATCCTCGACCTCACGGGCTGCCATTTCTGCGATTCCAGCGGCCTGAACGTCATCCTCCGCACCTATGTCCGGGCCAGGACGACCGGTACCCGGCTGTCGATCCGGCTGCCGGAGCAGGGCATGGTGAGGCGCACCTGCTCCATCGCCGGGGTGACGCGGATGATGCCCGTGGAATTGGCGGCCCCGCCTTCGGCGGGGGAACCGGCCGGCCGCAGGTTCAATCGGTGACTTTCAGGATTCCGTGGGCGCCGGATTCGCCGTGCCGCATGTCGTGGTCGACGAACGGATAGTGACCGGCTTCGGGGACGACCGCTTCCACGAAACCGCCCTGGCCGGGCGACAGGTCGAGAATCTGCGCGCCGCCGTCGTCGCCCTTGCGGAGAAGGTAGGCGCCTTCCTTGTAAACGGTGTCGAATTGGGCTCCGACGATATGGAACGCCGTGTCGGAGGTCGGGCCCGCGTCGACCACCCAGACACGGACGCGGTCGCCCGTGCGGGCCGTCAGCGGCGCGTGGTCGTAGCCGGCGGCCGTGCCGTTGAACGTCCAGGCGTCGGGACGGCCGTCGCGCATCTTCGCCACCTGCCCGGTGGATCCCGGCTGCCCCAGGTACAGCTCGCCCTGGACGAGGACATACTCGCGATCGACGCGGGGCAGATCGGGCGGGTCGATGATGACGGCGCCGTACATGCCGTTGCCCATGTGCTGGAGCATCGGCATCGTCGAGCAGTGGTACAGCCAGGCGCCGGCGTGTTCGGCCTTGAAGCGGTACGTGAGGCTCTCGCCGGGCTGGATGGTGCGCATCGGGACGTCCGGTGCGAGGGACCCGGCGTGGAAGTCGATGCCATGGCCCATGGTTCCGTCGTTGACGAGAGTGACCGTGAAGACGTCGCCGACCTTGCCGCGCAGAACGGGCCCTGGGACGGTCCCGTTGAACGTCCACATCTGCTGGCGGACGCCTGGGGCGACCTCTAGTTCCCGCTCGGTGGCGCGGATCTCGACGCGGTGTTCCTTGGCGCCGGGGGTGGGCTTGAGGGCCGCGTCGTAGGGGCGCCATTCCGGCGACATGGGGGCCGCCAGGTCGAGCGGGCCCTGCTCGGCCGCGTGCCGGTGGCCGGCCGGGGGCGGCGTCGCGGAGCCGGTCGTCTCGATCTTCATGGTCATGCCGGCGGCGCGGTGGCCGGGCACGGTGCACCAGCCGTCGATCGGCTCCTCCAGGGGCGGGAGGGTCAGCGTGGCGGACTCGCCCCGGTCGAGCATCGGGGTGGCCTGGCCGGTGGCGAGGCGCAGGTCGTGCCGCATGGCGTCCTCGTTGGTGACGCGCAGGACGAGGCGGGTCCCGGGCTCGGCTTCGATCGTCCCCGGGCGGATGCGCATGTCGGCGAGGGTGACGTCCACGGTGCGGGTGCCCGAGGCGGCGACCGTGGAAGGGGACGTCGAAGGGGACGTCGCGCCGCCGACCGCGACACCGACGGCGAGCGCGCTGAGGAGGACGCCGGCGGCGATGCCCGCGACGACCGGCGACGGGCGGCGGGAGCGGGCGATGGTCGCCACGGCCAGCAGGACGAACGCGCCAAGGGCGGCGATCGCGACGATCCAGGCGGCGCGGGTCAGCCACGCGGGGACGGGCAGCACGAGCAGCGGCACCGCGACGTTGACGGCGATCACCCGGGGTATCCACACGCGTTCGATCACGGCGGCGTTGGCCTTGAAGGCGGCGGGTCCGCCGCCCAGCACGACGGGGAGCAGGAACGTCAGTGCGCCGAGGAGCGTCTGCCCCACGAAGCCCACGAGGACGAGCGGGAGGAGGCCGTCGACGCTCTGGCGGGCCGCGTCCGCGACGAGGGTCACGGCGAACCAGGTCGTCCCGGCCGCGAGCATCCACGACGCGGGGGTGTGCGGGCGCCTCCGGACGAGCGTCCGGACGAACGGGACGAGGGCGAGCGCGGCGGCGGCCGCGTAGAGGAGGAGCCCGGCGGCGGCGAGCCAGCGCAGGTCCGCGAGGAGGCCGCCGACGGCGACGGACAGCCCGGGCACGGCGGCGCGCAGCGACCAGCGGGCGATCGCGCCGGTGCCGTCCACCATCCGGGTGCGCAGGACGGTCGGCCAGAGCGTGAACAGCGTGCCGAGGACGGCCAGGCCGACCCAGCCGAGGATGTTGACGTGGGCGTGCGCGGCCCGCATCGGCTCCTGCCAGCCGGACGGCGTGCGGCCCGACGCCAGCAGGCCGCCGAGCGTCCCGCCCGCGACGAGGGCGGCGCCGGACCACACGTACCAGCCGACGACGTGCGCGAACCGTCCGCCGAGGGCTCCCCTGCCGCGCAGGGTGAGGACGGTGACGTGCGCGGCGACGACGGTCACGACGGTCGCGGCGCCGCCGGCGGCCAGGAGAGGGAAACCGCCGGCGACGCCGCACAGCACGGCGGCGATCCCGGCGTTCAGGACCCCCAGCCGCGTCATCGGCCACCAGCGCGGGGGCTGCGGGATGCGCAGCAGCGCGGCGGCGAAGTGCTCCGTCCAGGTGACGATCGCGTTGGTGACCGCGCCGAGGAGGAACAGGTGGACGAGCAGCCAGCGCGGCGCGGGCAGCTCGGGATGGACGAGGGCGGCGACGGCGGTCAGTGCCAGCCACGCGAGGACGACCCCGTTGGCGATGGCGTGCCAGGCGGAACGCTGCGGCCTGCGCGGGGAGGAGCCGGGACCGGAGCCGGCGGCCTTCGGCCTGAGCCCGATGGACGTCATGCCGGTTCCCTTCGCGGCAGCCGCGACGCGGCGAGGGCGCAGCCGCCGAAGAGCAGGAGCGATACCTCGCCGAGGACGCCGCCGACCGTCCGTGCGGCGGAGACTCCGCCGAGGTCGCCGGCGACGCGGACGAGGAGGGAGGCGTGCAGGAGGACGAGCGGCGCGTACAGGATCGGGTGGTACGGCAGCCGGACCCGCAGCACGGCCGGCAGGATCACCGGGGCGTGCCCGAACACCATCGACATGACGAAGCCGAGGAACACCGCGTGCAGGGCGGCGTCGTTGAGCCCGCTGGAGGCGGGCCGTCCGGCGGCGAGCCAGATCGTCCCGGCGACCGCGAGCCAGGCGTAGCCGGTGAGGAGGCAGGCGGCGGCGTAGCGGGGCAGGCCCGTCCCGCGGACGGTGCGGCGCGCGACGTCGTGGACGGCGAGCCATCCGGCGAGGGCGACCATGCCGAGGCCGGTGAGCCGCCACCCCGGGCCCGGCCATGCGGCGGAGACGGCGGCGCCCGCGCCGAGCAGGGCCGCCGCGGCAAGGAGGCCGTGGGTCGCGCGGCGGCCCAGGAACGCGACGCGGGCGAGTTCGAGGCGTTCACCGGCGATCGTGAGGACCAGGAACGCGGCGAGCCAGGGGACGATCTCGGAGACGGACCGGCCGGCCAGCCACAGCAGCGCGCCGGCGTACCAGGCGACGGCGCCGGACAGCTGGACGGCGAGGTCGCCCCCGGTGCGGCGGCCGACGAGAACCGTGATGTAGATCGCGACGAGCCAGCCGCCGGCGGCGGTCAGCAGGAGCTTTCCGGGGACCGTCAGGCCGATGGCGGTGGTGATGCCGCCGAGTCCGGCGAGGGCCGGGGCGGCGTAGCCCCAGGGGCGGCCGAGGGCGACGGCGCGTTCGAGGGAGATCAGCGTGCCGAGGAAGCCCAGCGCCATCAGCGCGCCGTGGTGCTGCGCGAACGACGTGCGCGGCAGCGGGACGTCCAGGCCGAGGAGCCCCAGGGCGCCCCAGAGCCCCGCGACGAGGGCGAGCAGCGCGCCGGCGAGCAGCGGGAGCCGGCGCGCCGCGATGCGGTGGCGGGGGCCGCGGGCGGGGGTTGCCCTGGTCTCCAGTTTCTCCATACCGTCTATTATAAATACAAGTAGCGTTGTGAAAAATACCGGCCCGAGGAGTGCTCATGACCACATCGACCGCGAACCCGCAGCAGGAGACCGTGCGGGCCATCCTCGACCACCACGAGCGGCTCGGCCGGACCATGGCCGACCACGTCCTGACCATCGCGCGCGCCGCCGACCAGCTCACCGACCCCCACGACCGGCGCGACCGGCTCGTCGCGTTCTGCGCCGAGGAGGTCGTCCCGCACGCCGAGGCCGAGGAGAAGACGCTGTACAAGGCGGCCGAGGAACTGCCCGAGGCCCGTCTCCTGCTCCGCGCGATGCTGCGGGAGCACACCGCCCTGCGGGACACGGTCACCGAACTGGAGGCGGCGCGGACGCCCGGCGAGACGGTCGCCGCGGCGTCGGCGCTCAACGCGATCTTCCAGTCGCACCTGGAGAAGGAGAACAACCTGGTGCTCCCCGCCCTCGTCGAGCACGGCGTCGACCTGGCGGCGCTGCTGGCGGGGATGCACGAGATCCTGGGCGCGGACGCACATGGCGGCGAGGCCGCCGAGGCGGGCGGGCACCACTGCACGTGCGGCGGGCACGACGACCCGGGCACGCCCGGCGCGACCGCCGAGGTCACGGGCGGGGAACTGGACGTGCGCGTCCTCGCCCCGGCGCAGCGGCACGAGCAGATCTTCGCCGCGTTCGCCGCGCTGTCGGCGGGGACCGCGTTCCTGCTGGTCAACGACCACGACCCGAAGCCGCTGTACTACCAGTTCGCCGCCGAGCACCCCGGCGACTTCACCTGGGATTACGAGGAGGCCGGGCCCGAGGTGTGGCGCGTCCGCATCGGACGCCCGTAACGCCCGTAACCCCCGGGTCCCCGAAGAGCACGCCTGACGGCCGCGGCGCGGCGGCCGTCAGGCGTTTCGCCGTTGGCGGGACCTACGAGGGGTCGTAGGCCAGGTTCGGGGCGAGCCAGCGCTCGACCTCCGCCAAGGGCAGGTCGCAGCGGCGGGCGTAGTCCTCGATCTGGTCCTTGCCGACGCGGCCGACCGTGAAGTAGCGGGACGACGGGTGCGCGAAGATCAGGCCGCTGACGCTGGCGGCCGGGGTCATCGCGTACGACTCGGTGAGCTTCATGCCGAGGCGCCCCGCGTCCAGCAGGTCGAACAGCTTCTGCTTCAGGCTGTGGTCGGGGCTCGCCGGGTAGCCGAGCGCGGGGCGGATGCCGCGGAACCGCTCGGCGTGCAGGTCCGCCAAGAGGGGGTCGGCGTCCGGCTCGAACCAGGCACGGCGGGCCTCCAGGTGGATGTACTCGGCGAACGCCTCCGCGAGCCGGTCCGCGAGCGCCTTCACCATGATCGCCTTGTAGTCGTCCTGCTGCTCCTCGTACCTGGCGGCGAGGTCCTCCGCGCCGAGGATCGTCACGGCGAAGCCGCCCAGGTGGTCGCCGGACGGGGCGACGTAGTCGGCGAGGCACCGGTTCGGGCGTCCCTCCGGCTTGGACGTCTGCTGCCGCAGCATCGGGAACCGGGCCTCGGGCAGGACGATGTCGTCGCCGTCGGAGTGCGCCGGCCAGAACCCGTAGGCGCCCTGGGCCTCGAACGAGCCGTCCGCGATGATCTGGTCGAGCAGCTCGTTGCCCTCGTCGAACAGCTCCCGCGCGACCGGCTGGTCGAGGATCGCGGGGTACTTGCCCTTCAGCTCCCACGCCAGGAAGAAGAACTGCCAGTCGATCATCTCGCGGAGCGCGGTCACGTCGGGCTGGACGATCCGGACGCCGGTGAACGCCGGGGCGGGCAGGTCGCCGAAGTCGACCTCCTCGCGGTTCGCCCTCGCCTTGTCGTAGGTGAGCAGGGGCCGGCGCTGTTTCGTCTCGTGCTGCTTGCGGAGCTTCGCCTGCTCCTCGCGGTTCGCGACGTCCAGCGCGGCGGCGCGGCCCTCGTCCAGGAGGTCGGCGACGACCCCGACGACCCGGGACGCGTCCAGGACGTGCACGGTCGTCGACTCGTACGCGGGCGCGATCTTCACGGCGGTGTGCTGCCGGGACGTGGTGGCGCCGCCGATCAGCAGCGGCAGCCGCATCCCGCGGCGCTCCATCTCGGCGGCGACGGAGACCATCTCGTCCAGCGACGGGGTGATCAGCCCGGACAGGCCGACGGCGTCGGCGTTCTCCGCGATCGCCGTGTCGAGGATCTTGGCCGCCGGGACCATGACGCCGAGGTCCACGACGTCGTAGTTGTTGCAGCCGAGGACGACGCCGACGATGTTCTTGCCGATGTCGTGCACGTCGCCCTTCACGGTCGCGAGGACGATCTTGCCCTGGCCGCGGTCCTCATGGACGCGCCCGGCGCGCAGCGCCTCCGCCTTCTCCTCCTCCATGAACGGTTCGAGGTAGGCGACCGACTTCTTCATCGCGCGGGCGCTCTTGACCACCTGCGGCAGGAACATCTTGCCGGACCCGAACAGGTCGCCGACGATCTTCATGCCGTCCATCAGCGGGCCCTCGATGACGTCGAGGGGACGGGCGGCCTGCTGCCGGGCCTCCTCGGTGTCCTCCTCGATGAAGTCCACGATGCCGTGCACGAGGGCGTGCGACAGGCGCTTGGCGACCGGGGCGTCCCGCCACGACAGGTCGACCTCGCGCTTGGTGCCCTCGCCCTTGACGTTCTCGGCGAACGACACGAGCCGGTCGGTCGCGTCCGGGCGGCGGTCGAACAGGACGTCCTCGACCAGTTCGAGGAGGTCGGCGGGGATGTCCTCGTAGACGGCGAGCTGCCCGGCGTTGACGATGCCCATGTCGAGCCCGGCGCGGACGGCGTGGAGCAGGAACGCCGAGTGCATCGCCTCACGGACGACCTCGTTGCCCCGGAAGGAGAACGACAGGTTGGAGATGCCACCGCTGGTGCGGGCGCCGGGGCAGCGCTCCTTGATGCGGGGCAGGGCGTCGATGAACGCCTTCGCGTACCCGTTGTGCTCGGAGATGCCGGTCGCCACGGCGAGGACGGCGGGGTCGAACACGATGTCCTCGGCGGGGAACCCGGCCTTCTGCGTGAGCAGGTCGTAGGCGCGCCCGCAGATCTCCACCTTGCGGTCGGCCGTGTCGGCCTGGCCCGTCTCGTCGAACGCCATGACGACGACGCCGGCGCCGAAGTCGCGGACGCGGCGGGCCTGCTCCAGGAACTGCTCCTCGCCCTCCTTGAGGCTGATGGAGTTGACGACGCCCTTGCCCTGGACGGTCTTCAGCCCCGCCTCCAGCACGCTCCAGCGCGAGCTGTCCACCATGATCGGGATGCGGGCCACCTCGGGCTCGGTCGCGATCAGGTTCAGGAACGTCGTCATCTCCCGCTCGCTTTCGAGCAGGTCGGCGTCCATGTTGACGTCGAGCAGGTTCGCGCCGCCGCGCACCTGGTCCAGCGCCACGGCCACCGCGCCCTGGTGGTCGCCCGCCTCGATGAGCCTGCGGAACCGCTTGGATCCGGTGACGTTCGTCCGCTCACCGATCATGACGAAGCCGGTGTCCCGGCCGATCTCGAACGGCTCCAGGCCGCTGAAGCGGGGCGCCTTGGCGGGCTTCGCGATCTCGCGGGGGGCCGCGTTCCGGACGGCCTCGGCGATGCGGGCGATGTGGTCGGGGCCCGTCCCGCAGCAGCCGCCGACCGCGTTGACCATGCCGGACGCGGCGAAGTCGCCGAGGTAGGCGCCCGTCTCGTCCGGTGTCTGGTCGTAGCCGCCGAACGCGTTCGGCAGGCCGGCGTTCGGATGGCAGGCGGTGTAGGTGCCGGCGACCCTGGCCAGGTCCTCCACGTGCGGGCGCATCTCCTCGGCGCCCAGTGAGCAGTTCACGCCCACGACCAGGGGCTCGGCGTGCTCGATGGACCGCCAGAACGCCTCGACGGTCTGGCCGGACAGCGTCCGGCCGCTCAGGTCCACGATCGTCACCGAGATCCACAGCGGCAGGTCCGGGGCGACCTCGCGGGCCGCGGCGATCGCGGCCTTCGCGTTCAGCGTGTCGAAGATCGTCTCAATGAGCAGGAGGTCGACGCCGCCCTCGGCCAGCCCGGCGATCTGCTCGGCGTAGGCGTCCTTGACCTGGTCGAACGTGAACGCGCGGTAGGCGGGGTCCTCCACGCGCGGCGACAGCGAGAGCGTGACGTTCAGGGGGCCGACGGAGCCGGCGACGAACCGCCCGCCGAACTCGTCGGCGGCCCGCCGGGCGAGGCGGGCGCCCTCGACGTTCATCTCGCGGACCAGGCCCTCAAGGCCGTAGTCGGCCTGGCCGATGCTGGTCGCGGTGAACGTGTTCGTCGTCGTGATGTCGGCGCCGGCTTCGAGGTACTGCCGGTGGACGTCCAGGATGACGTCCGGGCGGGTCAGGTTCAGCAGGTCCGGGTCGCCGGTGACGTCCTTCGGATGGCCGGCGGCGATGCGGTCGCCGCGGTAGTCCTCCGGGGACAGGCCCGCGCCCTGGAGCATCGTGCCCCAGGCTCCGTCGAGGACCGCGATCCGCTGGTCAAGAAGCTCGCGAAGTTTGTTGTCGTCGATTTTGAACACCTCCCGTTGTAGTGGGAGGCGCCCTTGTCGATACGAACCCGGGCCGAGCGTGGCGGGCTCACGCCCGTTGCAGCGCCTCTCGGCCTCACATCGAGATTACATAACCGAGCGCGGCATGTCCTGTCAGGGGCGCCAATCATCTCGGTATGCGGGATGGGACGCGTACGCGAGTGCGAGGCAGCGCAGGACGGTCTCGCGGGCGGCCTGCGCGGCCTCGAGCTCGGGCGTTCTGTGGCCCTGATCCAGGATCCACGCCTGTTTCTCGTAGTCGTCGATGATCTGGCGGGCGGCCGCGACCCCGGCGAGCGCCCGCGACGGGTTGTGGCGGGCGATGTGCTCGGCGTACGCCTCGTTCTCCGCCGATGCGACGAACCCCGGTTCGCCCCCGTCGGCGTGAGCCGTGTCGGTGTGGATCGTGCCGGAGGGCACGGCCTTCCAGGGGATGCCGGAACATGCTCGGGCGATCTGCTCGTCCCTCGCCAGCCGCGCTCGAAGGAACTCCACCAAATCCATAGGGCCATCCTGCCCCGTGCGTGGGACAGGATGGCCCTGCGGACTCGGAGAGAACACGGTCAGGCGGCCCCGTGGTCAGGCTGCGCAGTGGTCAGGCGGCGCAGTTGCCCTCGGCGGGCTTGCCGGCGAAGCGGTCGGTGAGGAAGGCCGTCGCGTCCGGCCAGCTCCAGAGCATGCCGGTGGCGTGCTCGGCGAGCGTGTAGGTCTTCCAGGTCACGTTCGCGCCCTTCGCACACCACGCCTTGTGGAGCGTGTCGGCCTGCTCGAACGGGATGATCTGGTCGTAGACGGCCTGCGTCTGGAGCACCGGGACGCTCGGGGCCGTCCCGCCGAGCTTGTTGGCGTCCAGCGCCTCCTGCCACTGCGGCGTGGCCAGCGGGTCGCTGGTCGTGTAGTCGCCGATCTTCTTGAACGCGGTGTCGATCAGCGTGGACGCGCCGTCGACGCTGAGCAGGCACACGTCCTGGGCCTTCTCCAGCAGCTCGCGGCCCTTGTCGTTGAGGTACTTCTCCAGGTCCAGGCCGGGGTAGGCGGCGTCGTAGCCGACCGCCGACATGAACATCAGCGCGACGAACGGCGACCCGTCCAGGTTCGCGGCGACCGCGCGGAGATCGGACGGGACTCCCCCGGCGAACACGCCCTTGAGGTCGAGTTCCGGCGCGTAGGACTGCGCCAGTTGCGCCGCCCAGGCCGAAGACGTCCCGCCCTGGGAGTAGCCCCAGAGGCCGACCGGTGCGTCGCCGAGGCCGGCCTCGGGGAGCTGCTGCGCGGCCCGCACCATGTTGAGGACGGCCTTGCCCTGCGAGCGGCCGACCTCGTAGGTGTGCTGGCCGGGGGTGCCGAGGCCCTCCATGTCGGTGACGGCGACGGCCCATCCCCGGCTGAGCGCGTCGGTGATCATCAGCGCCTCGTAGTCGAGGCCCTGGGTGAGGGTGTAGGACGGGGCGCACGAGTCGCCGAGGCCGCGCGTCCCTACGGCGTAGGACACGAGGGGCCTCGCGCCCTCGCCCGTCCACGCCTTGGTCGGGACGAGCACGATCCCCGACACGGCGGTCGGGGTGCCGTGCACCGTCTCCGACCGGTACAGGACCTGCCACGCCTTGACGCCCTCGTACGGCGACTTGCCGAACGGGTCGACCGTGAACACCGCCGGCCGCGACCTGATGAGGTCGCCGGGCTGCCCCTCCGGGAGGGGCGAGGGCGGCTTGTAGAACGGATCCTCGGCGGGAGGCTTGCTCTCCTGGGGAGCCGCGGTGGCCGGGCCCTGGAGGGCGGTCGCCGTCAGGGCGACCCCGATACAGGACACCAGCACGGTGCGTAGAACATGGCGGACTTTGATGGACATGGCCCGTAACCCTTCGTCGTCCCCCTTGCCGTCCGGGTGACAGCGAGCCGACGCTAACGCAATTGGACACTTACTCCAATGAAGCTGGCGACGAGACCGGCGGCGCCGGATGTGTGCCGGCGTGACAAGATCACCGCCGCCTGCCCGGCAAGTGCGGCTAATTACCTGTTACTGGTGATCACGCCCCATTAGGCTGGGCGGGCCCATGCGTTTCCGGGGAGGTCGGATGTCCCATTTCACGAAGGTGAAGACCCGGTTGACCGACGGCGAGACGCTGCGGACGGCGTTGCGGGAGATGGGCCACGCCGTCGAGCCGCCCGGACGCGGGGTGCGCGGGTTCCTCGGGCGGCGGACGGACGCCGAGTTCAAGATCCGGCCCACGGGCGGGACGCACGAGATCGGCTTCGCGCCGTCCGACGACGGCTACGAGCTCGTCGCGGACTGGTGGGGCGTTCGCGGCATGACCGAACAGTCCTTCGTGCGGACCCTGAAACAGCAGTACGCGCTCGCCGGCACCCTGTCCGCACTGGAGGCACGGGGTTTCGAGGTCGACCGGCGCAGCTACGAGGAGTCCGGGGACATCCGGGTCGTCCTGCGGCGGCACGTGGGAGTGTGAGGGCGTGGACGAGACCGTCGAAGTGACCATCAAGAAAGACGGCAGCGTCGAGATCCATGTGACCGGGGTCGACGGGATGGCCTGCCTCGCCACCACCGAGGAACTCGTCGCGCTGCTCGGCGGGCAGGTCGAATCGCAGGAGCTGACGGCCGAGGCCTACAACGAGTCCGACGAGACCGCCGAGGAATCGCAGGAGCATCAGGACCGGCTGTGGCAGTGACGGCGTGGCAGGTCCACGCCACCCTCTCCCGGAGTGCCGCCAACGGCCCCGGCACCCGGTTCGTGGTGTGGACGCAGGGCTGCTCGCTGGGTTGTGAAGGGTGCTTCAACCCCGAGACGCACGACGCGGGCGGGACGGCGAGAACAGCCGAGGACGTGGCCGCGGAAGCGCTGCGGACGCCCGATGCCGAGGGCGTCACGGTCAGCGGCGGCGAACCGCTGGAGCAGCCCGCCCCGCTCCGGGAGTTCTGTGCCCTGATCCGGCCGTCCGGCCTCGGGATCGTGGTGCTCAGCGGATTCTCCCGGGCCGAGATCGAGGAGAACCCGGACCGGCTGGCGGCCGTCCAAGACGCCGACATGGTCATCGCCGGGCGCTACAACCCGCGGCTCCATCTGGGGACCGGGCTCCGGGGATCGTCGAACAAGGAGTACTGGGCGATCACGTCGCGCTATTCGGCGGACGATTTCGCGGCCGTCCCCGAGATCGAGATCGTGATCTCGGCGGACGGGACGTTTTCGATGACGGGCATGCACGCGTGGGGAGGGCCATGAGCGTCCACGATGATCTGAACCTGTACCTGCGGGCGCGGGTACCGATGATCGTCCTGGTGACCGTCGAGGAGCAGCGCGCGCTGGAGATCCTCAACGAGGTGCGGGTCGGGCGGGACGCCTCGTCGCGCTCCGACCTGGTCATGTGGGACATCGCGCAGGGGCTGGTGTCCCGGGACGGGCGGTCCCTGCCCACCGCGGCGACGCCCGACGCGGCCCTCGACAAGATCGCCGAGCTGGCGCGGGGGAACGCGAACCGCAAGGACCTCTACGTCCTGAAGGACTTCCACGAGTTCTGGCACAAGAGCCCGGCCGTCAAGCGGAAACTGCGGAACCTCGCGCACAGCCTGGTGTCCACGTACTCGTCGCTGGTCGTCACGACGTACTCCTCCGACGTTCCGGCGGAGCTGGGCGACGACGTCGTCGTCATCGACATGCCGCTGCCGAACCAGCGGGAACTGCGCGGCGACCTCGACGCGCTCATCGCGCAGACGAGGGTGGAGTGCGACCTGACCCAGCACGGGCGGTCGCGGCTGGCCCAGGCGGCGCTGGGGCTCACCGCCGCGCAGGCGCGCCGGGCGTTCTCCAAGGCGATCGTCCGCGACAAGGTCCTCGACGAGATGGACATCCCGGCCGTCCTGGAGGAGAAGAAGGCCGTCATCCGGGCGTCCCGCGCCCTGGAGTTCTACAGCGCCGACGAGACGCCCGACGACGTCGGCGGCCTCGAACTGCTGAAGGAATGGCTGACGCTGCGCGAGAGCGCGTTCGGCGAGGACGCCGCCCGGTTCGGGCTGCCCTCCCCCAAGGGCATGGCGCTGATCGGCATCCCCGGGACCGGCAAGAGCCTCACCGCCAAGATGATCAGCGGGCTGTGGCGGCTGCCGCTGCTGCGGCTGGACGTCGGCGCGCTGTTCGGGTCGCTGGTCGGCGAGTCCGAGGAGCGGCTGCGGCTCGCACTGAAGATCACCGAGGTGGTGTCGCCGTGCGTGCTGTGGATCGACGAGATCGAGAAGTCCCTGGCGGCCGGCGGGCTCGACGGCGGCACGTCCCAGCGCGTCTTCGGCACCATCCTCACCTGGATGCAGGAGAAGACCGCGCCGGTGTTCGTCGTCGCCACCGCCAACGACGTCGGCGCGCTGCCGCCGGAGACGCTGCGGCGGGGACGGTTCGACGAGGTGTTCTTCCTCGACCTGCCGACCGACAGCGAGCGCCGCGAGATCTTCGCCGTGCACCTGTGGAAACGGCGCCGGAACCCGGCCGGGTTCGACATCATGCGCCTGGCCCGGCTGGCGGACGGACTCGTCGGCGCCGAGATCGAGCAGACCGTCATCGACGCGCTGTACCGGGCGTTCGCGGACGGGCAGCGCGACATCACCACCGATGACGTCGCGGCGGCGATCGAACGGCTCGTCCCGCTCAGCAGGTCGCAGCGGGAACGCATCGAGGACCTGCGGACCTGGCTGCGCGACGGGCGCGCCCAGTCGGCCTCCTTCGCCGAGGCCGCCCAGGCCGCGGAGAACCAGGTGCGCCTGGAACTGGCTTGACCGCCGGGGAGCGCGCCGCGGCGTGCGCCGGGCGGGGGCCGTTCGCGCGCTGGGCCGGGCGGCGGCTGTTCGCGGCGGCGGAACGCGGAGACGCCGCCGCGCGGGCGGACGTCGCCCAGGTCGCGAGGACGCCGGAGCACCGGCTGTGCGAACGGGCGCGGTCGGCCGTCGCGGCGTGGTGGGCGAAGGACCGTGATCCGTTCCTGCGGCAGGTCGTCCTTGACGTCGGGGCCGTCGCCGCCGGGGAGTGGCGGCTGCCGACGCTGGCGCTGCTGGGACGGCTCGCGGCGGAGCTGGAGCCGCGCGACGCGGTCAAGGTCCCGCCCCTTTTGGCCGATGCCGATCCCGATGTCCGGGAGCAGGCGGCCGCGGCGTGCCGGGAGGCGTCCGGTCCCCTGCTGGAGGCCCTGTGGGTCCAGGCGGCCGTCCGTCGGACGTGGCCGCTGCGGGAGCCGTTGCTCGCGAACGCCGAGGCGCCCCCGCCCCACGTGGTGGACGGGTTGTGGGCCGATTTCCTCGGACGCCCGCCCGAGCCGCTGCTGCTGGACGCGCTCGTCCGGTGGGGGCGGCCCGCGTCCTACGGACGAGACGAGGCCCTCAGCGTCGTGGTCCTGGAGACCGACCCGGGCGTCCTGACCAGGCAGCCCTACCGCGACGCGCTCATCGAGGCGCTCGGATTCGGCGACGGGCCCCTGAGCGAGATCGCCGAGCGGAAGGCCCTCGCGCTGGGGAACGAGGAACTCACCGAGGAGATCTGCGCGAAGGCGATGTCGGGCTCACCGGGGCTCGCCTGGTTCTGCAGGAAGCACAAAGTCGCGCCGAAGGACCAGGTGAAACGCGCGCTGTTCTTCCTGATGACCGAGCAGCGCGAGCAGTACCTCGACCTCGACCCGGACGGGTCCCTGCTGTCCCTCGCCTACGCCTCCGCCTCCGCGGGCGAACGCGCCGAGATCCAGGACTTCATGCTCACCGCCGGTGAGCTCGACCTCGTCCGCGTCATCGTCGGCGACGACCGGCGCGCCCGGATCCCCTCGCTGTCCCCCGAAGAGGTGGAGTACCTCGCCGAGGAGCTCGCCGCCCGCCGGGAATGGGACGACCTCTGGGCGATCGTGCAGGACGTGCCGATCGGGATCGGGGTCGGGCTGTTCCGGCTGTTCGACGGCTGGGTTCCGCGTGACGACGACACGCGGCGGATCTTCGAGATGTACCTGGAGACCGACCCGTCGGCGGTCGCCGACCTGCTCGGACACCTCCCCGATGGCCGCCCGCATCTGATCCGGCAGGCGAGATTCCTGTTCCACGGGCGCGTCAACGATGTGTCGTTCGCGCCGGAGGGCCCGTTTCTCGCGGCCGCCGGGACCAACCGGGTCGCGGGCGTGTTCGACCTGCGCACCGCGCAGCTCGTCGAGCGGTACGGCGGGTTCGCCACGTCCGTCGGGCGCGTCCTGTGCACCGGGGACGGCGTGCTGATCGCCGGGGAGCGCACCAACCGCGTCGACCGCGAATGCCGCGTGCTGCGCTGCGCGGACGGCGCCACGCGGACGCTGCACAAGACGCCGGGCTCCATCACCTCACTGGCGCTGCGGAGCGAGGACGGCGGATTCGTCGCCGGGACGCGCGCCGGGAACCTGCTGCTGGGCGACCCCGGCGGCCACGTGGAGTCCCGGCCCGTCCGGGCGCTCCGGCTGGGGGGCCGGTGGCCCCGGTCGGTCGCCGCGCACCCCGCGTCGGGACGGATCGCCGTGCTCGGCAAGCTCCTCGTCGTGGCCGACGCGGCGGCCGGGAACCCCGTCGTCGCGCGGACCGAGCCGCCCACCGCGCGGGCCGTGTTCGTCGACGCCGACACGCTGGTGTGCGCCGACCTGGCGGGACAAGTGACCCGGCTGCGGCGGAGCGGGCACCGGTTCGAGGAGACGGGTCAGGCCCAGGTCGGCGGGCTCGGCGGGCTCGCCGCGCCGCCCGGCACCGGCGAGCCGATGGTCATGGACCGCCGGGGCGACCTGTACGCCATCGACCCCGAGACGGCGGCGGCGACCATCGTGTACCGCGCACCGGAGGCGCAGAACCCCACCAGCCTGACCGTCTCCCCCAGCGGGGACTTCCTCGCCGTCGGTGACGCCGCGGGCCACACCGACCTGTTCGACCTGCGCGTCCGGGACCTGCCGCACGTCGTCCGGCGGCCCGTCGTCGACCTCGTCCCCCGGCACCTCGGCATCGTCGGCACGGCCCTGGCCGACACCGCGTTGAGCGCCCCGGCCGGGGCCGCGCTCCGGCTGCTCCACGCCTGCCTGGAGCACCGCTTCCGCTTCGACGTCGAGATCGGCGACGCCGTCCGGCTCACCGCCGGCGAGCACGACATCAGCCTTTGAGGGAGGGACGGTGACCAGCCGGGCACGCGCGGAACGGTGGGCGGTCACGTCCGCCGGGCACGGGCGGCGGGGACGCTGGGCGGCGCGGCGGCTCTTCCGGGCGGCGGTGCGCGGCGACGCGGCGGCGCGGGACGGCGTCGTCCAGGTGGCGCGGACGCCGGGGCACCGGCTGCGCGAACGGGCGACCCATGCCGTCGCGGAATTGTGGGCCGAGACGCGTGACCCCCGCCTGCGTCAGGCCGTCCTGGACCTGTCGGCCCTTGCCGTCCGGCCCCTGCCGCGGCTGCTGACCCGCGCCCTGCTGGACCTGCTGGAGGACGGGGATCTGCACGAGGTCGGCTTGCTGCCGGTGCTGCTCACCGACCCCGACACCGACGTGCGCGACCGGACCGCCACGGCGTGCAGGAACGCGACCGGCCGGGTGCTGAGCGGGCTGTGGCACGGGGATTCCGGCCCGGGGACGTCGCTGCGGGACGTCCTCTTGGAGAACAGCAGGCCACCGGCGACCCCCAGGAAGCTCAGCGGCCTGTGGAGCGAGTGGATCGAGACCCCCTCGCCCGCGCTCGGGGACGCGCTCCTCCGCTGGGGACGGCCCGCGCCCACCGTGCCGCTCTCCGTCGTCGCCGTGGAGACCGGCCGGGACGTCCTCCTGGAACCGGCCCACCGGGCGGCACTGCTCGACGCGCTGCTCCTCGGCGACCATCCGCTCCGCGACATCGCGGCGGCGAAGTTCGACGCGCTGGACGACCGGCGTCTCGTCGATGAGATGTGCGACCGGGCGCTCACCGAAGCGGGACCGGCCCGGTACTGCGCCGAACGCGGCCTCGTCCCGAAGGATCCGGTACGGCGCGCCATGTTCTACCTGCTCACCGGACGGCCGGAACAGCTGCGCGCACTGGACCCGGACGGCGGCCTGCTCTCCCTCGCCTACGCCGCCGCGCCGGACGCCGTGCGCGCCCGCGCCCGCGAGGTCATGCTGGCGGACGGCGGCCTCGACCTCGTCCGCGTCATCGTCGGCGACGACCGGCGCGCCCGCATCGCCGCCATGCCCGACGCGGAGGCCCGCTACCTCGCCGAACAACTCGCGGCGCGGCGCGAATGGGATGACCTGTGGGCGCTCGTGCAGGACCTGCCCATCGCGGCGGGCATCGAACTGATCCGCCTGTTCGGCCGCTGGGCCCCGCGCCACGAGGACCAGCGCCGCCTCTTCCGCATGTTGCACGATGCCGATCCCGAGACCGTCAAGGCCGGTTCGGAGCAGCTCCGGGACGAGCGCCGGGCGGCGGTGCCGCAGGCCACGTTCCTCTTCCACGACCGCGTCAACGACGTGTCGTTCGCGCCGGACGGCCCGTTCCTCGCCGTGGCGGGCATCAACAAGGTCGCGGGCGTGTTCGACCTGCGCACCGCGCGGCTCACCGAACGCTACGGCGGGTTCGGCTCGTCCGTCGGGCGCGTCCTGCACCTCGGCGGCGGGACGCTGATCGCCGGGGAGCAGCCCAACCACGGTCAGCCCCAGTGCCGCCTGGTGCGGTGCGCGGACGGCGCCATGCAGGCCCTGCACACGACGCCCGGCGCCGTCACCTCGCTCGTGCTGACCGGCCACGGCGGGAGCTTCGCGGCCGGCACGCGCGCCGGGGAACTGCTGCTCGGCACGCCCGGCGGCCCGGTCCGGGTCCGGCCCGTCTCCGAGTTCGGGCTGGGCAAGCGCCAGTGGCCCCGCCAGGTCGCCGCGCACCGCGACTCCGGCCGGCTCGCCGTGATCGGCGCGTCGATCCACCTGATCGACCCGGCGGCCGGAACCGCCATCAGGGTGTGTCCCGGATCGTCGACCGTCCAGGCCGCCTTCGTCGACGCCGACACCCTCGTCCGCGCCGAACGGGACGGGGCGTTGAGGCTCGCATCGCCGCCGGGCGCGCGGCACGACCGCTCGCCCCTCGTGTACGTCCCCGGGTTCGCCGGGCTGGGAACGCTGCCCCACATCGGCCAGCTCGTGGTCGCATGCGGGCAGGGCGACCTGTACTTCCTCAACGGCTCGTCGCTGGAGAGGGCCGGTGTCCACTCCGCCCTGCGCCCCGGCAAGCCCACCGGCCTGACCGTGTCGCCCGGCGGCGAGTTCCTCGCGGTCGGCCACCGCGACGGCGCCATCGACCTGTTCGATCTGCGCCTCCGCGAGGTACCCGGGCTGATCCGGCGCCCCGTGGCCGACCTCGTACCGCGCCACCTGGGACTCGTCGCCGCCGCCACCGCGGACCCGGCGATCACCGGGGACGCGCGGTCGCTCCTCGAACTCCTCCGGGCGTCCCTGGAGCACCGCTTCCGCTACGACGTCGAGATCGGCGACGCCGTCCGGCTCGCCGCGGGAGAATACGACATCAGCCTGTGAAGGGGGATGGATGACGACCCGTATCGGTATCGACTTCGGCACCGCCAACACCGTCGTCGCGGGGTGGGACCACACCCTGGACCGGGGCGAGCCGATCCCGCTGCCGGGGCTGGACCTGACACGGGAGGACGGCCGGGGCGTCGACCAGCGGGTCGTGCCGTCCCGGATCGCGTTCTCCGCCGCGGGCGACCGGCGGTGGATCGGCGCGCAGGTGACGCCGGAGATGGCCGACGATCCCGGGACCGCTGTGTTCCAGTCGGCGAAGAGCGCGGTCACCGGCCGGTCCGTCGACATCCCGCGCCGGCTGGGCGGCGACCGGACCGTCACCGCCCGGGAGGCCGCGACCCGGTTCCTGTCCGACGTGATGGCCACCGCGATCCTCACCGTCGACTCCGCCGACCTGGAGATCGTCGCGACCGCGCCCGTCGAGTCGTTCGACACCTACCGCGACTGGCTCGTCCAGGAGGTCGGCGAGGACGCGGGCGGGGCGCGGCTGCGGGTCGTGGACGAGGCGACCGCCGCGGCCGTCGGCTACAGCGCCCGCCTGAACCCGGGCGAGGTGTTCCTCGTCTTCGACTTCGGCGCCGGAACCCTCGACACGTCCGTCGTGAAGGTGCTGGACCCGTCCAACGCCACCGCCGGCAGCGCCGTCCGGACGATCTCCAAGGCGGGCCTCGACCTCGGCGGCGACCACATCGACGCCCTCCTCGCCGAGTACGCCGCCGAGCAGACCGGCGTCCCGTTCGGCGACACCCGCGAGTACAACCGCGTCTTCCGGGAGCTGCTGCGCTCCGCCGAGAAGGCCAAGATCGCGTTGACGGCACAGGAGTCGGCGGTCATCGAGGCCGGGCCGTACCGGCTGGACATCGGCCGCGCCGAGTTCGACGGCCTCCTCAAGAAGAAGGACGTCCTCGGACGGGTCAACCGCGCCCTGCGCAGAACCCTCGACGGCGCCGCCGCCAAGGGGTTCCCCGCCGACGAGATCGCCAAGGTGTTCCTGGTGGGCGGCACCAGCCTGATCCCGGCCGTCCAGGACGTCCTGTCGCTGCAGTTCCCGCCGGACGCCCTGCACCTGGACCGGCCGCTGGAGGCCGTCGCCGCCGGCGCCGCCGGGATCGCCGGCGGATACGAGCTGAGCGACCACATCCAGCACGACTACGCCATCCGGCACGTCAACCGCGACACCGGCGCCTACGAATTCGAGACGCTCGTGGAGGCCGGCACCGAATACCCCACTGCCGAGCCCGTCAAGATGCTCACCATCAAGGCCATCAGGGACGGGCAGAAGCACCTCGGCATCGCCGTCTACGAACTCGCCCACGCCAGCTACCGCGAGGCGAGCTCCGACCTGGAGATCATGTTCGACGCGAACGGCGGCGCCCGCACCGTCGCGGTCACCGCGCAGCGCCTCCAGGAACGCTCCCGGCTCTGGCTCAACGAGGACAGCCCCACCTTCCTCGAAGCCGACCCCCCGGCCGAGGCGGGCGTCGACCGCTTCCGCCTCGACTTCCGCGTGGACGCGCAGAAACGCCTGACGGTCTCCGCCTACGACCTCCACCGCAACACCCTGGTCCTCGACCACCAGCCCGTGGTCCGACTCTCCTAAGGCAGGACGCGATGTCGCACTTCACGACGGTCCGGACCACGATCACCGACCAGGACCGCCTCGTCGCCGTCCTCCACGAACTGGGCTTCCCCGAAGTCGAGTCCCACGGCGAAGCCGCGCACCTCTACGGCTACCGGGGCGACAGGCGCCCCGAACGGGCAGAGGTCGTCGTCCGCCGCCGGTACATCGGCTCCGCCAGCAACGATCTGGGTTTTCACCGGACGTCCGACGGCACGTTCGAGGCCGTCATCAGCGACTACGACCGCAGCAGGTACGACCGTCGATGGCTGCAGAAGGTCGCGCAGCGCTACGGCCGCCTCACCGCCCTCGCCTACGCCGAATCCAACGGCTTCGACGTCACCGCCGAGAAGACCGACGACCAGACCGGCGAAGTCCGCCTGACCCTCCGCCGCACGGCCTTCTGAACCGGGGGCCTGGACGCCGGACGACCGGCCGCCGAGACGGGCGTGCGGGTCCGGCCGTCCGCTAATGCGGGGCCGTGCGGCCCTTCCAGGCGCCGCCCCGGCCCGCGCGGTGCCGGCGGGCCGAGTCGATGGTCATGGCCGCGTACATCAGGGCCACCAGGGGCAGGGCCGGGGCACGGAGGGGCGACAGGCGGTAGTGGCGGAGCATGGGCGCGTAGGTGGCGGCCATGATCGTCCAGGCGAGGAGGCCCGCCGCGGCGGCGAGCGCGGCGCTCCCCGTGCCGGTCACGAGACCGGCCAGCCCCGCCACGGCAGCGGCGGGCGGGACCGCGTACAGCAGGACGAGGGTCGCGATCGTGCCGGTGAGGAGGGCCGGTGAGTACCGGAGCTGGTCGTAGGCGCTGCGGGTGACCATCGTCCACAGGTCGGCGAGGCCGGGGTAGGGGCGGCGGCTGGTCACGTCGCGGCTGAGGTCCAGGCGGCAGCTCCCGCCGGCGCGTTTGATCAGCCGCCCGAGCGCCACGTCGTCGATCAGCGCGCCCTTGATCGCGTTGACGCCGCCGGCGTAGGCGAGGGTCTCGCGGCGGACGAGTATGCAGCCGCCCGCGGCGGCGGCGGTGCGCGCGCCGTCGCGGGTGACGCGGCGGAACGGGTAGAGCTGGGCGAAGAAGTACACGAAGGCGGGAACGATCAGGCGTTCCCAGCGGGTGTCCGTGTTGAGCATGGCCATCTGCGACACGAGATCGCGCTCGTCGGCGAGGGCGGCGCGGACGAGACCGGCCACCGTTCCGGGCGCGTAGGCGATGTCCGCGTCGGTGAAGAGGAGGAACTCCGGCTCGCCCGCGTCCTGGACGCCTTCCGACATCGCCCACACCTTGCCCGCCCAACCCGGGGGACGTTCCAGTGCCCCGACCACGCGGAGCCTGTCCGTCCCGCCGCCGAGGCGGGTCGCGACGTCCGCGGTGCCGTCGCCGCTTCCGTCGTCCACGACGATCACCCTGAAGGTGCCCGGGTACTCCTGCGCCAGCAGGGTCGGCAGAGTCTCCGGAAGCACGGCCGCCTCGTCGCGGGCCGGGACCACGGCCACGACCTCGGGCCAGCCGGACGGATCGGCGCCTGGCGGGAGCCCGGGGCCGGTCTTCCAGAAGCCGCCGTGGCCGAGTGCGAGATACAGCCACCCGGCCAGGGCTGCCAGCGCCAGAACGCCCACGACCAACACGTCCGGCAGCCTTGCAGTGCTCGGGCCGCCCGTCCAACCGGCGCGTCAGCGCGGCGCCGGAAAGGCGGTGTTCACAAAAGGCGGTGTTCACGAAGGCGGTGTTCACCCGGCGGGCCGGGCCGCGGTGGTGGTGAAGCGCCGGCGGTAGACGGTGGGGGTGATGCCGAGGTGGCGGGCGAACACGCGGCGGAGGGTCTCGTCGCTGCCGAACCCGCTGTGCCGGGCCGCCGAGGTGACGCTGTGCCCGTCGAGGAGGAGCCGGCGGGCATGGTCGAGACGGACCCGCTCGACCCAGCGGGCGGGGGTGGTGCCCAGCTCGGTGTGGAACAACCGGGTCAGATGCCGGGGGCTGACGGCCGCGGCGCGGGCCATGGACGGCAGACCGTGATCGCCGGCCGGGTCGGCCAGCACGGCGTTGATCAGGGTGCGCAGGGGTTCGTCGCGCGCGGGCGGGGTGGCGGCCATGGTGAACTGCGACTGCCCGCCCGGACGCTGCAGGAAGACGACCAGTTCGCGTGCGATGCGGCGGGCCGCCTCGGCTCCGTGGTCGTCCTCGACGAGGGCCAGCGTCAGGTCGATGCCCGCGCTGATGCCCGCGGACGTGACGAAGCGCCCGTCCCGGACATGGATCGCATCGGGCTCGACGCGCACCCGGGGGTGACGGCGGGCGAGTGCGTCGGCATGCCGCCAGTGGGTCGCGGCCCGGCGTCCGTCGAGGAGGCCGAGTTCGGCCAGGACGAAGGCGCCGGTGCACACCGAGGCGACCCGCGTCGCCCGCGCGGCCAGGGTGCGGGTCGTCGCCAGCAGCTCCGCGTCCACCGGCCGCTCGGCCAGGCGGTCGCCTCCGGCGACGAGCACCGTGTCGATCCGTCCGGCGTCGGCCGCCGTCACGGTGCCGCTCAGCGGCATCCCGGTCGACGTCCCGACCTCCCCGCCGCGCGCGGAGATCAGGATCAGGTCGTAGTGGCGGTCGAGCCGGTTCGCCTGGTGCAGGACCTCGGCGGGGCCGCTGACGTCCAGCATGGTCACACCGTCGAACACCACGAAGCCCACACGATGCGTCATGTCTGAATCTGTGGTTTGTCTGTCAGAAAGGACATGGCGCCAGAGTACGTGTCCGGCGACGCTGGGTAGTACCGCTGAAACGAGGAGACGGGGAGAACCATGAGCGAGTCGATTGCGGGCGTGCAGATCCCGGACAGCGCACTGGCGCGCGAGGCGACCGAACTGGTCCGTGAGGCGGCCTCACCGCTGCTGTTCGACCACTCCCGGCGAGTCTTCGTCTGGGGATCGCTGCGGGGGCGCGAGCAGGGGGTTCGGTTCGACCCCGAGTTGCTGTACGTCGGGGCGATGTTCCACGACCTGGGGCTGACCGAGCGGTTCCGCCGCACCGACCAGCGATTCGAGATCGACGGCGCCGACGAGGCGCGGCGGTTCCTGCACGCCCACGGCGTCACCGGCGAGGCGGCCGACCGGGTCTGGACGGCGATCGCCCTGCACACCACGCCGGAGATCCCGCTGCACATGGCCCCGGAGGTCGCCCTGGTCACCCGGGGAGTCGAACTGGACGTGCTGGGCATCGGCTACGACGCGGTCTCCGGCGAACAGCGCGCGGCCGTTGTGGACGCGCACCCCCGCCCGGACTTCAAGAACCGGATCCTGGCCGCGTTCACCGAGGGCATCAAGGACCGCCCCGAGACGACGTTCGGCAACATCAAGGCCGACGTCCTCGCCCACTACGTGCCCGGATTCGTCCGCGCCGACTTCGTCGAGATCGTCAAGAACTCCGCCTGGCCCGAATAGACCCGGCCCGCCGGCCGTGGAGGACCCGGCGGCGCCGGGCCGGGCGGTCAGGCGACGCGGTTCTTGGCGGCCATGCAGATCCGGGCCAGGTCGTTGAGGGCGTCGGCGCGGCGCTCGTCCAGGGACCGGCGGTCGCCCGGGCCCGCCTCGGCGAGGGTGTCGATGACCAGGGAGAACACGGGCCATTCGGCGGGGCCGATGGCGCCCTGGAAGTCGACGCCGTCCTCAAGGTCGTCGAGGTCGAGGTTGCGGGCGAAGGTGGCGAGGGCGGCCTCGGCCGCGACGACGCCGATGCGCATCGCCAGCGCGGCCGGCTCGCGATCGAGGGAGCGCACGTTACTAGAACCCATGTTCGATAATCTAGAACACGTGAGCGACTCACGTCGAACATCCGGTCGAAAACGTTATCCGACGATCGCCTGCTGGAAGAGATAGGTGTGCGTGAAGTGCAGGACGCCGTCGGGCTTGCTCGGACGCATTCCGGTCGCCGGGCCGCCGTCCAGTTCGTCCTGCAGTTCCCGCCTGATCTGCGCGGCGACGTCGTCGGGTGTCTGGGAGAACTCCAGCCACGGGTCGAGCGGGCGGGTGTACTCGAACCGCTCGGCGCGTTTCACCTCCGCGCCGGAGGCCGTGACGAGGTCCGCGATCTGCGATTCGGTGAGGGCGGTGCCGTGCGAGGGGTCGCGGAGGCGTTCGATGCGGTCGGGGTCGCCGTCGATGCCGTCCGGGCGGATCAGGTCGGCGATGATCAGCGCGGCGCCGGGGCGGCTGACCCGGGCCATCTCCTTCACGACGGCCTCCGGGTCGGCGACCTGGTGCAGTGAGAAGCGGGTGACGACGAGCGTGAACGACCGGTCGAGGTAGGGCAGGGCGGTGGCGTCGCCGCGCGTGAAGGTGACGTTCGTGAGGCCCGCGTGGTCGGCGTCGCGCTTGCCCTCGGTGAGCATCGCCGGAGTGAGGTCGAGGGCCGTCACGTGGCGGACGCGCCGGGCGATCGCCCGGGACACGAGCGCGGTGCCGGCCGCGACCTCCAGGACGACGTCCTCGAGGTCGAGTTCCGGCTCCATGAAATGGACGAGCCGGTCCAGGTGACGGGTGAACGCGGCGTTCCGCGCCGGATCGGCGAACCCGGCCGCCTGCTTGGAGAATTCCCGTACGACCTTCTCGTCATGGGTAACCGTCACGCCGCCTCCCTCGCATTGTTGCCCGGATCATCCCCGAAAGCACGCATGGTGAACAGAGGGAAGTGAGACTCATCACTCGACATTCTCGGACAAATCAGGCAGCGGGTATGCCGTCCAGCAGCGCGGCGAGGCCGTCCGCGCCGAGCAGGTCGGCCGGGCGGACCGTGACGTTGGCGCTGACGTAATGGAACGCCGCGCTGACCTGGCCGACGTCCACGCCGGCCAGTTCCGCCCACGCCAGCCGGTACGCGGCGAGCTGCACCGACACGAACCGGGCCTCCTCGGCGGGCGGCGGCGAGCCGGTCTTCCAGTCGACGACCTCGTAGCCTCCGCCGCCCGAGCGGAACACCGCGTCCATGCGGCCCCGGATCAGGCGGTCGCCGATGACGGTCTCGAACGGGACCTCGATGTCGAGCGGCTCACGTGAGGCCCACTCCGACTCCTCGAAACGGGAGCGCAGCCGCGCGAGCTGCGCGTCGTCGGCGGCGCCCTCGTCGGCGGCGCCGGGCAGCTCGTCGGGGTCGAGGAGGCGCTGCTGCCCCCAGCGGCTCTCCAGCCAGGCGTGGAACGCGGTGCCGCGCCGCGCGTACGGGGCGGGCGGGCGCGGCATCGGGCGGCGGATCTGCCGGGCGAGGGCCGCCGGGTCGCGGGCGAGCGACACCAGCGACGACACCGACAGGTGCGCGGGAAGGTCGACGACCAGGCCGTCGCCGCCACGTCCCCGGTCGCGTTCGGCGAGCAGCAGCTCGACGTCGCGCGCCCACGCGGACATGCGGGCGCGGTCGGCGTCGGACAGGCCCGCGTCGCCGGCCCAGTGCCGCGTCCGCCCGGCCATCTCGTCCTCGACCATGCGGGCGGCCTCGACTACGGCTTCGTACCGTTCGCGGGCCGAGATGTCGGAATGGCCGCGGCCGCCGGGCACCACGGGCCACTGCGCCTCGTCGGGGTCGGCGAGCAGCGGGTTGGCGGCGCCCTCCTCCGGCGGGTCGGCCCAGACGGCCACGGACCCGGCCCCGGCCAGGCAGACCGCCCGGACCTCTTCGAGGAACGGGGACGGGCCGAGCGGGCGGCCCGACGATCCCCACCAGTAGCCGGTGGTGATCAGGAGGCTGGACGCGCGGGTGACCGCGACGTAGGCCAGCCGCCTCTCCTCCCGCAGGTCGCGTTCGGAGCACGCCTGGTCGAACGCGGCGAGGTCGTCCTTGTCCAGGCCGGGCAGCGGGGGCAGGTCGGCGCGGTCGCCGCGCAGCATGAACGGCAGGACGCGCGGGTTCGCGGTCCAGCGGGTGGCGTTCTGCGGCGGCGACGGGAATATCGAGCCCTTGGCGGGGCCGCCGTTCTTCTGCGGGACGAACGACAGCCCGGGGACGACGACCACCGGCCATTCGAGGCCCTTGGACGCGTGGACGGTGAGGAGCTTGACGCTGTCGGTCTCCCCGACCCGCCCCGCCTCCAGCCCGAACTCCTCCGTCTCGGCCGCCTTCAGGTACGCGAGGAACGCGCCGAGCGTCGGGTCCTCGGCGTCGCCGGCGAACGTGGCGGCGGCGTCGATGAAGGCGTCGAGGTCGGCGCGGGCGGTGACGGGGTCGAGCCCGGACCGCGCGGCGACCTCGATGTCGAGGCCGAGGGCGCGTTCCACCTCGTTGACGAGGTCGGGCAGCGGCAGCCCGACCTGGCCGCGCAGCATCCGCAGCTCGTCGCGGAGCCGCCGCAGCCGCCCGTGGCCCTCCGGGGAGTACGCCTCCGGCGGGCCGAGGTCGTCGAGCGCGTCGACCAGGCTGCCGGTCTCCTGGTTCAGCTCGCTGACGAGCTGGTGGAGCGGGTCCTCGCCCTCGTCCGGCGGTGCGGCCTCCGGTTCCTCCGGCTTGGCCTCCGGCGTCTCCGGCGTCTCCGGCGTCTCCGGCGGTGTGACGTCGCGCGCCGCCTCCTGGGCGAGGGTCCGGGCGCGCCGGCCGAGGGCGACGAGGTCGCGCGGGCCCAGGCGCCAGCGCGGGCCCGTGAGGAGCCGGGCCAGGGACGCGCCCGCCGTCGGGTCGTGCATGGCGCGGAGGGTGGCGACGACGTCCTGGACCTCGGGGACGGTGAGGAGCCCGCCCAGGCCGACGACCTCGACCGGGATGCCGCGCGCCTCCAAGGCCCGCCTGATGAGCGGGAACTGCGACCGTTTCCGGGCGAGGACGGCGACGTCGGAGTACTGGAGGGGCTGCACCTGCGGGCCGCGGTCGGGCGCCGTCTCGGGGTCGGCGGCCATGAGCTGGGCGATCCGAGCGGCGATGCGGTCGGCCTCGTCCTCGACGGTGTGGAAGAGCGCGCACTCGACGCGCCCGCGGTTCTCGCGCCCCGCGCCGGGGATGAGCCGGGGCACGGCCTTCGTCTCCGCCCGCAGCTCCTCCTGGACCTTGGCCGCCGCCTCCAGGATCTGCTCGCCGTTGCGGAACGACCGGCTCAGCTGGACGACGGGCGCCGGGACCGGGCGCCCCCCGGCGACACCCGGCTGCAACGGGAAGTCGTACGCGAACCGCAGCAGGTTGCCGGCGCTGGCGCCCCGCCAGCCGTAGATCGACTGGCAGGGGTCGCCGACCGCCGTCACCGGATGCCCGCCCGCGAACAGCGACTTGAGCAGGACGAGCTGCGCCTGGCTCGTGTCCTGGTACTCGTCGAGCAGGACGACGGAGAACCGCGACCGTTCGATCATCCCGACCTCGGGATGCTTGTAGGCGATCCGCGCGGCGAGGGCCATCTGGTCGCCGTGGTCGATGACCTCCCGGCCGGCCTTGGCCCGCCCGTACGCCTCGATGAGCGGCATCATCTGCTCGCGGACAGCGTGCTTGGCGAGGATGTCGCGCTGCGCCTTGAGCGGCTTCTTCACGGCGGCGAACCGTTCGTCCAGCCATGTCCCGACCTTGCGGACGTCCTCTGCCGTCCGCAGATGCTCCGAGAGGTCGCCGGCCATCTCCATGACGGCCTTGGTGACGGTGTCGGGCTGCCATTCGATGCGGTCCATCGGGCCGTTGTAGGCGTCGACGACCCGCGAGCAGATCTGCCAGGCCACCGCGGGTGAGATCAGCCGCATCGTGGGTTCGAGGGCCTCGCGCAGCGCATGGTCGCCGAACAGCCGCGCGGCGTAGGAGTGGTACGTCGACACCATCGGCTCGCCGTCGAACAGCGCCTCGCCGCCGAGCCGCTCCAGCTCGTCGTCCGGCAGGACCTCGCGCAGCTTGTCGAGCCGTTTGCGCACGCGCACGCCGAGTTCCGCGGCCGCCTTCCGGGTGAAGGTGAGGCCGAGGACGCGTTCCGGCCGGACGAAGCCGTTCGCGACCAGCCACACCACCCGTGCGGCCATCGTCTCGCTCTTACCGGACCCGGCGCCCGCGATCACCGCCATCGGCGCCATCGGCGCCTCGATCACCCGGGCCTGCTCGTCGGTCGGCTCCGGGATCTCCAGCAGCCGGGCCAGCTCTCCCGGCGTGATCACCCCACTCCCCCCGAGCTAGTCCCCGACAGCTACTCCCCGACCTGGCCGCCCTCGTCATGAACGGGGCAGCAAGAGCGTACGGGACAGGTGCGACACTTGTCGTTCGCCCGCGCCTGGAAGACGTCGCCGGCCATGCCGGTCGCGACGACCTCGATGAGCTTCTTCGGCCACTCGGGGTCCTCGTCCTCGGCGGGCGGCGGCTGCTCCTGCTCGCGCGCCTTGGCGGTGAACGCGGCCTTGCCCACCTGGACGAGCTTCGCGCCGCCGGGCTCGATCAGCCCGTGCCGCTCGAACGCGCCGAGCATCACCGCGTACTGGTAGACGCCGAGCTGCGGGTGGCGGGCCAGGTCGTCCTTGGGGACGGCGGTGGAGGACGTCTTGACGTCGATGATGACCGCGCGGCCCTGCTCGTCCCGTTCGGCGCGGTCGATGCGGCCCTTGATGACGACGCGGCCCAGGTCGACCTTGAACGACTCCTCCAGCGCGACGACCTCGTTGGGGTTGTCGCGGTGCCAGGCGAGGAACCTGTCGACCATCCGAGTGGCCTGCTCGCGCTGCTTCTCGGAGTACCACGAGCTGCGGAACTCCAGGTCGTTCCAGATCTCGTCGAGCCGTTCGGCGACGTGGACCTCGCTGATGCCGTCGTCCGCGCCGGCCATCTCGGCGACCGCGTGGATGACCTTGCCCATCGTGCTGTACTCGTTGGGCCCGCCCTCTTGCGCGCCGACCGCGGAGGCGAGCAGCCAGCGCAGCCCGCACGTGGTGAACGCCTCGACCTGGGACGGCGAGATGGCGATCTGCTCGTCCTCGGCGAACGCGGGCCCCGAATCGGACAGCGCGGTGATGGCGTACCAATTCTCCGGCTTCGCGCCCCGCACGCCCGCGCGCGCGAGCCGCGCCAGATGCGCGGCGGCGGCACGTCTCAGCGGCTCTGGGCGGGACGGGTCAGCGACGGCGGAACGCAGGTCGGCGACGAGCGCGGACAGCGAAAGCCACCGGGTCTTCTCGTCGAGCTGCGATTGCTCGATCGCGCCGGGGAGCAGCTCGTTGAGGAACCGGGACGGCCGCTCCTCGGTGTCGTCGCCGCCGACGGCCGTGACAACGAGCCGTTTCCGGGCGCGGGTGACGGCCACGTAGAACAGGCGGCGTTCCTCGTCCAGCATCTTCGCCGCCATGGACGCGCCGGCCGCGGCCTCGCCGTCCGGCTCGGACCCGGCGGCGTGCTCGACCATCTCCTCGACGCCCAGCAGCGATCCGCGCAGCCGCACGTCCGGCCAGACGCCCTCCTGGACGCCGGCGACGACGACCACGTCCCATTCCAGTCCCTTCGAGCGGTGCGCGGTGAGGATCCGGACGGCCTCGCCCTGCGGCGCCTGCTCGGCGAGCGTGTCGCCGGCGATCTCCTGGGACGCGATGTTGTCGACGAACAGTTCGGGCCCCGCCTGGGGAAGCCGGTCGACGAACCGTGCGGCATGGTCGAACAGCGCCACGACGGCGTCGAGGTCGCGGTCGGCCGCCGCGCCGCGCGTCCCGCCCTTGACGCTCTGCCCCAGCAGCACGTCGGCCTGGCCGCTCTCCTGCCACACCGCCCACAGCACGTCCTCGGCGGTCCCGCCGTCGTGGACGCTGCGCCGCGCCACGTCGATGAGGTGCGCGATCCGTTCGGCCGGTGCCCGGACCTTCTCGTGGACGAGTATCAACTCACGCGGGTCGTCGACCGCGGCGACCAGCAGCTCGCCGAGCGGACGCTGACCGCCCGACAGCTCCTCCAGATCGCGCAGGGCCCGCTTCAGGCGGCGCATGGCGAGCGCGTCGGCTCCGCCCAGCGGGCCCGTCAGCAGGTCTTCTGCGACGACCTCGTCCAGGTATCCCTTCTTCAGCGCCGCCCGCAGCAGGATCAGGAACGGCCGGACGGCGGGTTCGCTGATCAGGGGGACCTCGTCGCCCGCGACCACCACCGGGACACCGGCCTGGGCGAGCGCACGCCGCAGCACCGGAACCTGCCGCACGGCGCTCCGCACAAGGACCGCCATCCGCGACCACGGAACACCGTCCAGCAGGTGGGCGCGGCGAAGCTCGTCCGCCACCAGCGCCGACTCCTGGCTCTCGGAGTCGGCGATCACGGCCCGCACCTCCCCCTCGTCCAGCTCCTCCACGGGATGCAGGGCTCGGTGTTCGGCGGCGCCGGCCGTCCCCGCGGGGAGGCGGCGCGCGATGCGCCGGGACGCGGTCAGGATCTCGGGGCCCATCCGGCGGCATGTCCGCAGCGCCACGACGGGTGCGGGGTCTCCGTCCAGCGTGAGGAAGCGGTTGGGGAACTCCTGAATGCCGCGCACGTCGGCGCCGCGGAACCCGTAGATGGACTGGTCGGGGTCGCCGACGACGACGAGGTCGCGTCCGCCCCCGGCGAGGTAGTGCAGCAGGGCCTCCTGCGCAGGGTCGGTGTCCTGGTACTCGTCAACGAACACGACGTCGTAGGCGTCCTGCTCCCGGATCCGGACTTCCTCGTCCGCGAGCATGCCTGCGGCCATGTGAATCAGCTCGCCGTAGTCGTAGGTGGGGACGGGGTCCAGCGCGAACCGTTCGACGTACCGGTCCATGAACGCGCCGATGGCGGGCCAGTCGTCGCGTCCGCGCATGCGTCCGAGCGCGACGAGGTCTTCCGCGATGTACTGCCGCTCGACCGCCCGCAAGGTGAAGTCGCGCAGTTCTTCGGCGAACCCGCGCGTCGCCAGAGCGGCCCGCAGCCGTTCCGGCCAGTCACGCGCCCCGTCCGCCAGCTCGCCCTCCAGCAGGCGGCGCACTTCCAGCAGCTGCTCTGGCCCGGACAGCAGCCGCGGGGCCGGCTCTTCGTTCGACACGGCGTCGCGCCTGAGCAGCGCGTAGGCGTAGCTGTGGAAGGTGAGGGCCAGGGGCGTGCGCGTCGTCCGCTGCAGCCGCCCGGTGATCCGCTCCCGCAACTCCCCCGCCGCCTTGCGGCTGAACGTCAGGACGAGCACGCGCTCCGGGTCGGCGCCCCGGTTCTCGATGCGGTCGACGACCGCCTCGACGATCGTCGTGGTCTTCCCGGTGCCGGGGCCGGCCAGCACCAGCATCGGCCCGCCGGCATGCTCCACCACCCGCCGCTGCTGCTCGTCGAGCACGGGCGGGACGGCCCGCGCGGGGCCCGCGCGGCGCACGAGACGGTAGGAAGCAGACGGCACAACAGTTCATTGGAACAGATCACCGTGACTGTTCTGACCACAACACACGCAAGTCGCCAAGGTGGCCCCGCCCCAGCCGACGCTCACGCCGTGGCCACCTTCTCCTTGAAGGCGCGCAGGGCGGCGGCTCCGGCAGCGCTATCCGAGGGCGACCTTCTCCTTGAAGGCGCGCAGGGCGGCGGCGCCGACGGCCTTGTCCTGGTCGCCGTTCCCGCCGCTGACTCCGACGGCGCCGACGACCTCGCCCTCGTGGACGATCGGGAACCCGCCCACGAAGATCGCGAATTTGCCGGGGTGCATCTGGTTGATGCCGAACGCCTCGTTGCCCGGCAGCGCGGGACCGTTCGGCGGCTCGTTGAATTTGTGGGTGTCGCGCTGGTGGCCGGCGGCCGTGAACGCCTTCGCGATGGCGATGTCCACGCCGGTGAGGCGGGCGCCCGTCATCCGGTGAACCGCGATGGGGTGGGCGCCGTCGTCGGCGATGCAGATCGTCTGCTTCACCCCGATCCGGCGGGCCTCCTCCTCCGCCGCGGTCAGCATGATGAGGGCGTCTTCGAGGGTGAGCCGGTGAACGGTGTGCACGGGAAACCTCCAGTCGGGCGCCACCCCCAATTTCTAAATGAGGGGTATTGCCGGATTCGGAATGGTAAAGCAGGATGTGATTGACGGTTTTTCCCTCACTCGCCGTCCGCCACGAATTCCCTTCACTCCCGTCAGTCTCGAAGGCCCATGCCCATCGAGGCTATGTACACTCTGCCGAACGAACCGGACGGGATGTGGGCACATGGCACATCACCCTGCGACCCTGACGACCACCGAAGACCACCTGCCGGTCGGCACCCTGCTGGCGGAGCCGCTGCTGCGCGACACCCTCGTGGCCGGGGGCGCGGGGCTGGGACGCGGCGTCGGCTGGTGCCTCCCGCTGTCGGAGACGCGCCGCTACACCGAGGCGGCGGGCGCCGAGCCCGATCTCGCCGGCGTCGCCGTCCACCTGCCGGTGACGGCGCTCGCCCCGGCGGAGGAGGCCGTCGCCCTCGTGACGGAGCTGGCCCGCCGGGACGCCGCCGCGCTGCTGGCCTGGCGTCAGCCCGGCGCCGACGCCGACCTCGCGCCCGACCTGTCGGCGGCCGCCCGCGCCGCCGACGCCGCCGGCGTTCCGTTGCTGGTCCTGCCCGCGGAGGCCGACTACCGCGCGGTGAGCCGGCTCATCGGGCAGAAGGCGCTGGCGCAGTCCGCGCACATCCTGGAGTACGGGTCCCGCGTCCACCGCGCGCTCGGCGAGGTGCTGGCGCGCGGCCCCGGCGTGCCGGCCATGGCCCGCGCGGTCGTCGGGCTGTCGCGGTGCAGCGTCCTCATCTGCGACGCGGACGGGGAGCGCCTGGCGTGGGAGGAGGCGCCCGACGCCGCTCCGCCCGACCCGGACGCGCTGCTCCTCGCCCTGCCCGGCGATCTCGGCCGTCCCGAGGACCATCCCGAGTTCGCGAACGGCAACACCCGCGCGGCCGAGGTGCGGGTGCGGGTCGTCCCGGAGGGGCCGCCGGTGCACGTGCTCGTCACGCCCGTCCTGGTGGGCGGCAAGATCTTCGGGCGGATGCTGATGATCGAGCGGGCCTGCCCGCCGGACCCGCACGACCTCGCGCAGCACCGGGTGATCGCCGAGCACGGCGCGACGCTGGTCGGGTCGGAGATGCTGCGGCAGCGGTCGGTGCGGGCGGCGGAGGAGCGGGCGCGCGGCGACTTCGTGGAGGCGCTCGTCCACGGCCGGTTCGCCGACTCCTACGAGCTGGGCGCGCGGGCCCGCCACCACGGTTTCGACGTGGACGGCCATTTCGCCGTGCACGTGGTGGCCGCGCCGTCGCTGCTGCCCGTCGGCCGCGACTACCTGCGCCGGACGGTGACGGCGACCCGCACCGCACAGCAGCTCGAACCGGGCGGCTGCGCCCTGACCGCCGCGATCAGCTCGACGATCGTGGTGATCCAGCAGGTCGGCGCGGGGCACGACCCCGTCCGGCAGCGCGGGGAGGCCGCAAGGTTCGCCGAGCGGCTGCACCTGGCGCTGCGTCCGCAGCTCGGCGACGACCTGCGCATCACGCACGGCCGTCCGGGGCAGGGCGCCGCCGGGGTCGCGGCCGGATACCACGAGGCGCGGCTGACCATGGGCCTCGCCCGGCACGCCGCCGCCGTCCCCGTGTGCGGCTACGACGACCTGCGGGTCTTCGCCGCGCTGAAGGACGTGGCGGGCAGCGCGGAGGCGACGTCGTTCGCGCGGGAGACGCTGGCCCCGCTGCGCCGCGCGAACGGCGGCGACCTGGAACGGATCGTCCTCGCCTACATCAGGACGTCGGGCAACCTGAACGCCGCCGCACGCGAGCTCGGCATGCACCGCAACACGATGCTGTACAAGCTGGACCGGGCGTCGCGCATCCTGCGCATGGACATCCGGTCGGCGGAGGCCCAGTTCACGTTCTGGCTGGCACACCACATCGACACGCTGACGACAGTGAGTGGCACCCTCGCCGACGAACTGGCCCCACCCACCGCCCTCCCCCGCTGACCTGCTCTTTGGCTTGCCTGGTCTTGGCTACCTGCCCGGGGATGACCGTCTCGGGGGCTAACCAACCCCGGGGCTGACCGTCCTGGGGGCTGACCTGCTCCGGAGCTGACCGACCCCCGGGGCTGACCAACCCCGGGGGCTGACCGCCCCGGGGGCTCACCAACCCCCGGGGCTGACCGACCCCTGGGGGCTGATCTATCCCCTGGGCCGGCTCAGGTGGGGTCGGGGCCGGCGAAGGACGCCAGGAGGCCGAGCGCGGCCGTCGCGGCGCAGACGGCGAACACGATGCCGTAGGCGGGGGCCTGGTCGAGGACGGCGCCGACCCAGGCGGCGCCGAGGGCCGACCCGCCGAACCGCAGCAGGTTGAACAGGCCGAGCCCGGCGCCGCGGCGTCCGGCCCCGGACCGGGTGGCGCCGGTCGCGGCGGGCGTCTGGACGAACGCGACCCCCGCCCCGGTCAGGGCGAGGGCGGCGAGCAGCCACGGCACCGCCCCGGACGCGGCGAGGACGGCGGCGACCAGCACCTGCCCGGCGATGAGGACGACGAGGCCGCCGCGCAGCACGGCACGCGGCGACAGGCGTTCCATGAGGACGCCCGTGACCGGCCCCAGCACCGACATCACGACGGGCAGGCTCACCAGGACGGCCCCCGCGTACAGGGTTCCGGTGTGCCGCTCGGTGGTGAGGTAGACGGGCACGGCGAGCAGCGTCGCGCCGAGGCAGAACATCTGCGCGAAGGCGCTGAGGCAGGAACGCAGGTAGCGGACCTCCAGCAGCAACCGCGGCGGAAGGAACGCGTTGGGCCGCCCGCGCGAGGACGCCACGTAGGCGGCGGCGGTGAGCAGCGCGGCGAGGGCGCCGCACCATACGGCGGGCGACGTCGCGCCGAGGGTCGCGGCGGCGGAGGTCGCGCCGAGGCCGAGGCCCGCGGCGAGGGTGAGCAGGGCCGCGCCGCGCCAGTCGAGCGGGACCCGCCGCCCCCGCGTCGCCGGGACGAACCGGGCGGCGAGCGCGGCGGCGGCGAAGCACAGCGGGACGATCGGCCAGAACACCGCGTGCCAGCCGAACCAGGTGGCCAGCCCGCCGCCGAGGGTGGGCCCGGCGGCCTGGCCGACGCCGTTGGCCGCCGCCCACAGCCCGAGGGCCCGGCCGCGGCCGCCGCCGTGGAACCGCGACGCGATCACCGCCATGACGGCGGGCAGGATCGCGGCGGTCGCGACGCCCTGGGCGGCCCGCGCGGCGACGAGCGTCGGCAGGTCGACGGCGAGCCCTGCGCCGGCCGACGCGAGGCCGAGCAGGGTCATCGCGGCGATGAAGATCCGGCGGGGCCCGTAGCGGTCGCCGAGCCACCCCGACAGCGGCAGCAGGACGGCGAACGTGAGCGTGAAGCCGACGACGATCAGCGTCCCGGCGGCGATGGGGGCGTCCAGGTCCCGCATGATGAGGGTCAGCGGAACGTTGACGATCGTGTTGGCGACCGTGCCGGTGAACGTGCCGAGCAGCAGCGGGACGAGCACCGCCCAGTCGCCGCGGCCCAGCGGCCGCGGCGGGTCAGCCTCGGCCAACGGGCCTCCGCCGCCGTGGGCCGCCGCCCGCCGCGTCCTCCGGGGGGACGTGCACGAAGATCTGCCCGTCCTCCTCCTTCGCCGGATACACCTTGACCGGCTTCGTGGCGGGGGGCGTGACCGGCTCGCCGGTCGCGAAGTCGAACACGCTGCCGTGGCAGGAGCACAGCAGCCCGTCCTCGGTCGCCCGGCCCGATGACAGCAGGCAGTCGAGGTGGGTGCAGTAGTTCGCCATGGCGTGCACCTCGCCGTCCCAGCGGGCGACGGCGACCTCCGCCTCGCCCACGAAGAAGCGGCGGACGACGCCGTCGGGCACCTGCCCGGACCGGGCCACGCGCTGGTATTCCATGAGTCGCTCCTTGTCTCGGCCGCGCAATCTCCGCTGCGCGGTCTCAGCCGAGCGCGTCGAACAGGTCGGCCAGGTCGGCGTCCTCGTCGCGCAGGACGTCGGGGTCGAGGACGGCCCCGGCCGCGATGAGCTGCCGGGCGACCGCGAGGTCACCGCCGCGGTCGACGGTGAACGCGGCGCGCAGGACGCCGCCGGACAGGTAGAAGGCGATGAAGTCGAAGTCCTCGACGCGGCCCCGGACGACGAGCCGGTCGGTGCCGTCCCCGTGGCCCGCGTGCTGGAGGGCGTGCCCGAACTGGTCGGACCAGAACCACGGCGGGACGGTGTGCGCGGACTTCCCGCCGAGGATGTTCTTCGCCGCCGCCATGCCCTGCGTGCTGGCGTTGTCGAAGTGCTCGGCGCGGACGTGGCGTCCCAGATGCGGCCGCCACTGGCGGGCGACGTCGCCGGCCGCGTAGACGCCGTCGACGCCGGTCCGGCAGTACTCGTCGACGGCGACGCCGCCGGCGGTGTCGATCCCGGCTCCGGTGACGGGCTCGACGTTCGGCACCATCCCGGCGCCGACGACGACCACGTCCGCCTCCAGGGACGTCCCGCCGCCGGTGGTGACGACTGCGCCGGACGCGGTCTCGGCGTAGTGCTCGACCTTCTCGCCGGTGCGCAGGTCCACGCCGTTCGTGCGGAGCAGCGCGGCCATCACGTCGCCCATCAGGTCGCCGAGGACGTGCCCGAGCGGACGTCCCGCCTGCTCGATCACCGTGACGTGCGCGCCGAGGCCGATCGCCGCCGAGGCGACCTCGCAGCCGATGAACCCGGCGCCGATCACCACGACCCGCGCGCCGGGCCGCAGTTCGGCGCGGAGCCGGTCGGCGTCGGCGATGGTCCGCAGGTAGCGGACGCGGTCGCCGGTGACGCCGGGCAGGTGTCTCGGACGCCCGCCCGTCGCGATGAGCAGAGCGTCGCCGCGCAGCGACGAGCCGTCCGCCAGCTCGAGCGACCGGTCACCGGGACGGATCGCGGCCGCCCGGACGCCGAGCCGCAACTCCACGTCGTTCGCCTCGCACCATTCCGGGGTGAGTACGCACAGCTCGTCGCGGTCCTGCTCCCCCGCGAGGTACTCCTTCGACAGCGGCGGACGCTGGTAGGGGGCCTCGTGCTCGGCGCCGACCAGCGTGAGGCGGCCGTCGAAGCCGCGGCGGCGCAGCGTGCGGGCGGCGACCGCGGCGGTCTGCCCCGCCCCCGCCACGACAACTGATTCGATCATGTTCGTTCCCTAGGCTGCGGGTCGACGTAGACGACGCCGTCGGCGATCCGGACGGCGTGGCTCGGCTGGCACTCGTCCTGGCCCTCCACCTGGCCGGTCGCCGGGTCGAAGACCCACTGGTGCCCCGGGCAGATCACCCGCCCGTTCAGGACGGCGCCCTTGGACAGCGACCGCTGCTTGTGGATGCACGTGTCGTCCAGCGCGTAGACGTCGTCGCCGACCAGGAACAGGGCGATGGGCCGTCCCGCCACGTCCACGGCGAGGCGCCTGCGCCTGCGCACCTCCGCGAGCGTGGCGGCCTGCACCCACTCCCCGACCTGCCGGCCGAGCTGCTTTTCCACGGGGCGTCCCTCCTCACGTGTGGGACGGCGGCGGGACGGGCCGACCGCCCCGCCGCCGGGTCGGAATCGGATCAGGTGGTGACGAGGCCGGGCCGGACGTAGCTGTCGTAGAGGCCCTGGGTGTAGGAGAACCGCATCTCCGCGCCCCACCGGCACATCCGCAGGCACCGCTGCTGGAGCTCCGGCGTGTCGGCGTGGTCGAGGACGATCTGGTAGCCGCGCTCCCCGTGCACGACGTCGGAGGTGATGTGCAGGTCGAAGAACTCGATCTCGTCCTCGGTGAACCCGTACACCTCGCGCAGCGGCACGATCTGCTTCTTGTAGATGCTCGGGACCTGCGACTCCAGGCCGACGACGAGTGCGGCGGTGGCGACCACGAAGTGCTCCCGCATCGCGACGGCGTAGCACCACGACTGCAGGCCCCGGGTGATGGCGTTCATGTTGTCGGGGTCCTCGACGCGCTCCTTGGTGGTGCCGCACGCCTCGGCGAACCGGATGAGCAGGTCGGTGTGGCGGATGTCGGCGAGTTCCTCCTCGTACATGTTCTGGAGCGTGAAGTCCTTGGCGCCGGTGAACTCGTCGGGCGTGTTGGCGTAGACGTAGGCGAGGTAGTCGGCGAACGGGCCGACGTAGTGGTAGTGGTTCTCGGCCCAGCGGGCGAAGTGCTCCCGCTTGAGCGCGCCGTCGGCCCACGCCTTGCTGAACGAGGCGTTCTTGGCCTCGCGGCCCTTGATGGCGTTCTCCAGCTCCGCGCGGAACGCGTCCCTGGACAGCAGCTCTGCCATTTCCCTTCTCCTTCCCTGCCCTTTCTCGGGCCGATTAACTGGGCGATATGTAGACGCTTTTCTCTTGCGTGTAGAAGAGCATCATCGAGGGCCCCGCCTGCTCCTTGAACGTCTGGGTGCCCGACTCCTTGAGCCCGCCGAACGGCACGGTCATCGCCATTCCGGACGTCGGCTGGTTGACCTTCACCAGTCCGCTCTCGGACCGCCGCGCGAACTCCAGCGCCCGGTCGAGGTCCCGGGTGACGATCCCGGCGGACAGCCCGTAGCGGGTGCCGTTCGCCAGCTCGGCGGCCTCGTCGAACCCGGACGCGCGCTGGAACGCCAGCACCGGCCCGAAGATCTCCTCGCGGGCGATCCGCATGTCCGGGGTCACGCCTTCGAAGACCGCCGGCCGCACGAAGTGGCCCTCGCCGTGGAGGCGCCGCCCGCCGGTGGTGAGCTTCGCGCCCTCCTCCTCGCCGATCCGCACGTAGCCGAGGAACTTCTCCATCTGGAAGCCGGCGGCGAGCGGCCCCATGTCGACGCCGTCGCGCAGCCCGTCGCCGACGACACGGGCCTCGGCGGCGCGGGCGACCCGGTCGAGCAGCTCGTCGTGGACGGCCCGGTGCGCGATGACCCGGCTCGTCCCCGTGCACGCCTGCCCGGACAGCCCGAACGCGCCCTTGACGATGATCTGCGTGGCGCGTTCCAGGTCCGCGTCGTCCAGGACGACGACCGGGTTCTTGCCGCCCATCTCCAGTTGCGCGCGCCGGGTGGGCCCGGCCGCGGCGTGGACGGCCCGTCCCGTGGCGTTGGAACCTGTGAACGTCACCGCCGCGACCCGTTCGTCGGCGGCCAGTGCAGCCCCCGCCTCGGCGCCGCCGTGCACGAGCGCGATCACCTGCGGCGGCAGCCCGCCGGCCAGCAACGCCTCCACGAGGCGCTGCGCCAGCAGCGGCGTCACCGGGCTCGGCTTGAACACCACCGCGTTGCCCGCCGCCAGCGCGGGGCCGATCTTGCGGGACGGGATGTTCAGCGGAAAGTTCCACGGCGTGATCGCGCCGACGACCCCGACGGGCTCCCGCCGCGTGTAGACGACGCCGCCGTCGGCCGCCGGGTAGCTCTCCCCGTTGATGCGGACGGCCTCGGCCGCGTAGAACCGCAGATTGCGGGGCGTCCGGGAGATCTCCATCGCCGCCTCGGCGCGGGTCTTGCCCTCCTCGCGCACCAGTTCGACGACCAGTTCGTCCGCCCGCGACTCCAGCCACCGCGCGGCGGCCTCAAGCACGTCGGCGCGCTTCTCCGCGTGGGTCGCGGCCCAGATGCGCGCGCCCTCGGCGGCGCCGCTGACGGCCTCGGCCACGTCCGCCGCCGACGACTCGGGGAACTCCCCGATGACGTCGCCCGGCCGGGCGGGGTTCCGCCGCCGGAACGTGGCGCCCGATGAACCGGGCGCCCACTCACCGCCGATCAGGTTCAGGCCACTGTGCATCTTCGGTCGTCCTCACTACTCGCGTGCCAGCGCGGTCAGCTCGACCTCCACGGGAGCGCCGCCGGGGAGGGCCCGGACGCCGATGGCGCTGCGCGCGGGACGTCCGAGGCCGGGGGTCAGCTCGTCCAGGACGGCCGAGGCGCCGTCCGCCACGGCGGACAGGTCGGTGAAGTCGTCGGTGCAGGCCACGTAGACGGTCATGCGCAGCCACCGGCGCACGCAGCCGGGATCCCCGACGGTCACGGCGGCGACCGCGTTGCGGGCGGCGACGGCGGCCGCCGTCCGGGCCCGGGTGACGTCCAGGTCGCGGCCGACGAGGCCGGTCGCGGTCAGGCGGCCGTCCACGCGCGGGGTCATGCCGGCGCTCGTGATCAGCAGGTCGCCCGCGCGGAGCCGTTCGGCCACCGCCGGGATGTAGGCGCCCTGCGGGCGGGGGACGGCGGGGAACTCGGGCATGGGCTGGTCAGACACCGAGGGCCACCCCGTCCTGGCGAGGGTCGGAGGCACCGAGGAGGGCGCCGTCCGCGACCGAGATGATCTGGGCGCTGCCGCCCGCGTCCCAGGGGCCCTGGACGGTGACGTCATGGCCGTACGACCTGAGCGCCTCGATCCGGGACGGGCCGAGCCGCGACTCGACGCGCAGTTCCGGCGGGCGGCCCAGGACGTCGGCGTCGCTGCCCGGGTGGACGGTGAAGCGGGGCGCCGCCACGGCCGTCGCGGGGTCGTGGCCGTGGTCGAGCAGGTGCGAGATGAGCTGGGTGTTCCACTGGACCTGGCCGTCCCCGCCGGGGGTGTTGCCGACGTGCAGCAGGCGGCCGGCGGCGTCGGTGACGAGCCACGCGTTCAGCGTGTGCAGGGGCCGGCGGCGCGGGCGGACCTCGTTGGGGTGGCCGTCGATCAGGTACGCGCCGCGGCCCAGGCGGTTGTTGAGGACGATGCCGGTCCCCGGGACGGTGATCCGGGCGCCGAACGTGAACGCCAGCGAGTGGATGAGGCTCACCGCGCGTCCCTCCGCGTCCACGGCGACCATGGACGTCGTGTCGCCGCCTACCGGGACCGGCGGGGCGACGCTCGGCGGCAGGTCGCCGGAGTCGAGGCGGGCGCGGGCGGCCGAGAGCGCGGCCGGGGCGAGCAGGCCGCGCCAGTGGCCGCTGTCGGCGCCGCAGCCGGCGAGGCGGTCGGCGAAGGCGACGCGGGCGGCGCACGCCATCCGGTGGACGGCCTCCGGCGACAGCCACGGCAGTTCCGCCGGCACGCCGTCGCAGAGCCCCGCCTGCTGCGCGACCATCCAGCCCGGCGTGGGCGGCGGGGTCAGGTGGACCGTCCGCCCCTGGTACGTGCAGGTCAGCGCCTGTTCGGGGACGGACCGGCCGGTGGCCGTCCACTCGTGGCCGGAGAACGGTGCCCCGGCGCCGGCCAGCGCGTCCACGGAGCGTCCGGCGAGACCGCCCGTGTAGAGGTCGTGCGGGTCCCCGGCCAGGCGGCGGAGCGTCATGGCCAGGGCGCGCTGGAAGATCGGTTCGCCGACGCGGGGGACGCGGCCGCCGGGGAGGAAGACCTCCGCCGTCCCCGGGTCGCGGGAGAGCGCGTCGCGGCGTTCGACGATGTCGGCGCGCGTCTTGAAGGTGCAGGGCAGGCCGTCCTCGGCGGCGGCGGCCGCGGGCGCCCACAACTCGGGCAGGTCCCGGGACGCCGAGTCCGCGTGCAATGCGGCGAGCGCGGCGACCGCACCGGGGACCGCGACGGCCAGCGCGCCTTCGAGGGGGACGGCGGACAGGCCGCGGTCCCGGTAGAAGGCGGGCTCCCCGCCGTCCGGGCCGAAGCCGCTGCCGCCGAACGCGGCGACGGACCCGTCCGGGCGGCGCAGCAGCGCGAACGCGTCGCCGCCGACGCCGCACTGCCCGGGAAGGGCGAGCCACGACATCGCGGCCATGGCCAGGGCGGCGTCCACGGCGTTCCCGCCAGAGGCGAGGACGCGGGCGCCGGCGAGGCTCACCGCCGGATGGCTCGAGGCGACCATCCCGCCGGAGGCGACCGCCGGGCCGCGGCCCGGGCACCCGAACTCGGCCGGCGTCGACGCGTTGGCTGCTGTCATGCCGCCCAGTCTCGGCGGCGCTGATCAGCACCGATAGGGGCCGATGGCCGAAGATCTCCCACTTTCCTTGGGCACCGTGCACACTGGGCCGGTGCGCTGCGGGTTCACTGGCGGGACGCCCGACATGGTGCACAAAATGACTAGCCGCGCAGTGTGCACGTTCCTCATTGTTCACCCACGAGCCATCGAGCACATTCTCTGCAACCGTTGCGCCCGTCGGACTCGAAAAGGGCGCGCGTACAGGGAGGGGGCGCGCTTTGGGAGCCGCTCACTGGATCTATCTGTCCGGAATCATCCTCATCATCGCCGTCATGATCGCCCGCAAGAACGTCGTCATCCCCGCGGTCGCGGCGACGTTCCTCTGCGCCTGGGTGTTCACCGGCGACTTCGCCACGGGACTGGAGTCGATCTTCAACGCCAGCCTGACCGCGGCCACCGAGCTGTTCAGCATCTTCCTGATCATCGCGCTGGTGACCGCGCTGCTCGGGTCGCTGCGCGCCCTCGGCGCCGACCGCCGCATGGTGGAGCCGTTCCGCGTCGTCATGCGGACCGGGCACTCCGCGTTCTGGGTGCTCGCGGGCGTCACCTACGTCATCAGCCTGTTCTTCTGGCCGACACCGGCGGTGCCGCTGATGGGCGCCATCCTGCTGCCGGCCGCGATCGCCGCGGGACTCCCGCCGATCACCGCGGGGGTCGCGATCGCCCTAGCCGGGCAGGGGATGGCGCTGTCCAGCGACTACGTCATCCAGGTCGCGCCCGGCCTGTCGGCCAAGGCGGCCGGGGTCGACGCCGGCGCGGTCGCCGACCGCGCCATGGTGCTGTCGCTGATCACCGGCGGGGTCGCGCTCGTCCTCGGGTACCTGATGAACCGGTCGGAGTTCAGGAAGCCGGACGCCGTGCTCCTCGAACGCTGGGAGGCCGGCGAGTCGGAGATGGCGATCCCGGCGCCGCGCCGTTCGCTCACCCGGGTGCTGCGGCGACGCGTCGTCCAGACGGAACCGGCGGCGACGGGCGGCGGGGAGGGCGGCGTGGCCGTCCTCGACTCCGGGCCCGGATCCGGCTCGGGCGCAGGTTCGGGCTCGGGCGCAGGCTCGGGCTCGGGTTCTGATTCGGTCACCGTGCCGCGGCCGCGCTCCGGCGAGGCGGACGGCGGATCGGGCGACGCGATGGCACGTGAGGCGCTGTCGTCGATGGGCGGGGGCGACCGGCCCGGCGCCGACTGCCCCCGGCGTTCCAAGACGTTCGCCGCGATCGTCCCGATCGCGCTCATCGGGCTGGTCGGCTACATGATGCTGGGCAAGTTCACCGGCCTCGTCCCCGAGGTCGTGGGCGGCGACGCGGCCGCGCTCGTCGGCGGCGTCGCCACGGCGCTGCTGCTGGCCGCCACGATCGCCAAGGACGGCCGGGGCAGCCTGGAGCGGTGCGCCGACCACATCGTGGACGGCCTGGTCTTCTCCATGAAGGCGATGGGCATCGTCATCCCCATCGCCGGGTTCTTCTTCATCGGCAACGCCGACTTCGCCGGACGGATCATGGGCATGGAGGAGGGCGCGGCGACGCCCGCCTTCCTGTTCGACATCGTCACGCAGATGCAGGAGGCCATCCCGGACAGCCAGTACGTCGTCGGCTTCGGCGTGCTGATCATCGGAATGATCACCGGGCTGGACGGGTCCGGGTTCTCCGGCCTGCCCCTCACCGGCTCGCTGGCCGGAACGCTCGGCCCTGCGTCCGGCGTCGACCCGGCGCTGCTCGCCGCGATCGGGCAGATGGGCTGCATCTGGGCCGGCGGCGGCGTCCTCGTCGCCTGGTCGTCGCTGATCGCGGTGGCGGGGTTCGCGCGGGTCCCCGTGCTCGAACTCGTCCGCCGCTCGTTCCTGCCCGTCATGGCCGGACTGGTCGTGTCCACCGTGATCGGACTGATCATCTACTAGGGGGGTGCCTTGACCGCCTCGTCCGAACTGTCCCCCGCCGCCGCGCCAGCAGCGGCGGCGGGGGACGCGGGGGAACGCCCGGCCGGCGCGCTCCGGCTGCGTGCCGTGCTGCTGGTGCTGCTCACCTTCGGCGCCGGGACGACCGACGTCGTCGGGTTCCTCGGCATGGAGAAGGTCTTCACCGCCAACATGACCGGCAACATCGTCCTGTTCGGGCTCGCCGCCGGCGAGGGCCACGGGCCCGACCTGGCCCGCTGCGGCGCCGCCACGGTCGCGTTCGCGCTGGGGCTGCTCGCGGGCTTCCACATCGCCGGGCGCCCCGTACCCGGGCGGGTCTGGCCGAGACGCGTCACCGCCGTCCTCGGCGTCGTACTCGCCCTCCAGACGGCGTTCCTCGCAGGCTGGGCGCAGGCGGGCGCCGAACCGCACGGCGGCGCGCTGGTCGCCCTCATCGCCCTGTCGTCCACCGCGATGGGCGCGCAGACGGCCGCGGCTCGCAGCATGTCCGCCGACGGCATCACCACCACGTTCGTCACCGGGACGCTCACGTCGATGATGGGGGCGTTCGCGGTTGGCGGGAGCGCGGCGTCCGGCCTGCGCACCGCCGTGATCCTCAGTCTCGCCGCCGGCGCCGCGGTGGCGGGCGCCCTGATGGCCCACGCCCCCGTCCTGGCCGCCGCCCTCAGCCCGGCGGTCCTGGCGACCGTCGTCGCCCTCGCCTTCCGCCTCCACCGTTCCTGACGAGACGCGCCGACCAGGCCCCGCCCGAACAGAACCGGCGCCCGACAAGGGCCCGTCCGATCAGGACCCGTCCGATCAGGACCCGTCCGATCAGGACCCGTCCGATCAGGACCCGTCCGATCAGGACCCGTCCGATCAGGACCCGGCCGGCCCGGCCGGGTCGTGCTGGGACGGGCCCGGCCAGCGGGCCCGGGTCATGTCGACGCGGCGGCCGTCGGGGCGCAGGGGCGTCCCCTCGGCACGGTAGTGCTCGTGGGCGCGTCCCTCGTGGCATTTCGGCGGGCTCCCGTCCGCGCGGATGACCCGCCACCACGGGACCCCGCCCCCGTACAGGGACATCACGCGCCCGACCTGCCGGGGCCCGCCCCGCCCGACCAGCTCGGCGACGTCGCCGTACGACATGACGCACCCCGGCGGGATCAGCTCGACGGCGTCCAGGACCGCTTCGGCGTACTCGTCAGGGTCTGCATGCACCCGCCAATTCTGCCCCCTCGCGCTCCGTCAGGCCGGTTTCGCGCCGATCACATGGGCGGTGGTGGGCCGCCCGTCGGGCCGGGCGGCCGGGGAGGCGGCGGCCTCGGCGGGTTGAACTGCGGACGGCCCTGCGGCTGCTGCCCGAACGGCGGGCCGTAGGGGCCGGCGCGCGGCGGGACGGGCCGCGGCCCCCCGGCCGGGACGGGCCGCGGGCCCGCCGGCGGACCTCCCGCCGTCCGGGGGTGGCGGCGCCAGAACGTCATCGAGATCGCGACCGCGGCGATCGTCCCGCCGATCCCGGCCGCCACGATCACGATGATCAGCGTGCTGACCCAGGCGGGGCGCTCGATGACCTCGACGGGGCCGGGGACGTCCTTCCCGAAACGCTGACCGGCGGGTTTGCCCTTCGCCGCGCCGGAACCGGCGGCCGCCAGCGTCCCGGCCGCCGCCAGAGCGCGGGACGCGTGCACCTCGCCGAACCCGACCTCCGCGTTGTAGCCGCCCGAGGGTCCGTGCTTCGTGCTCTCGATCAGCGCCTGAGCGATCAGCGCCGGCGTCAGGTCGGGGTACTTGGCGCGGATCAGCGCGACGATCCCGGAGACGACCGCGCTGGAGTCGCTGGTGCCGCTGCTCAGGAAGTACCGGCCGTCGGGCCCGGCGACCGGCAGGTCCTTCCCCGGCGCGGACAGCAGCACCGAGAAGTTGCGGTTGGAGAACGGGGCGCGGGAGTGGTCCCCCTCGGTGGCGGCGACCGCGATGACGCCCGGGTAGGACGCCGGGTAGGAGTACGGCGCGAACCCGTCGCCGTCGAGCGTGCGCTCGTCGTCGCCTTCGTTGCCGACCGCGGAGACCACGGCGATGCCCTTGCCGATGGCGTAGCCGATGGCGGCGCGTTCGTCGCCGACCTCGTTGTCCTTGCCGAGCGAGAGGTTGATGACGTCGGCGCCGTGGTCGGCGGCGTAGCGGATGCCGCGGGCCACCGAGTGGTCGGCCTTCTCCGACGTCCGGTAGCGGAGGTAGTTCGGGTCCTCCGGCTCGCTGATCACCCGGACGGACAGGACGCGAGCGTCCGGCGCGATCCCGATGACCCCGTTGCGGCCGCCCGGGCCGTGGCCGTGCCCGGCGATCAGCGACGCCATCGCCGTGCCGTGCGCCTGCGTCGGGGTGGACCCGCCGTCGACCTCTTCGAGCATGTTGGGGCCGGTGGTGACCGACCCGGCCAGGTCGGCGTGGCCGGCGTTGACTCCGGAGTCGACCACGGCGACGGTGACGCCCTTGCCCCGGGTGATCTTCCACGCGGCGTCCATGCCGAGCGTCTTGAGGATGGGCCGCTGCCGGTCGCGGACCATGTCGGCGTGCGCGGGGACGGGCATGAGCCACGTCCCGCCCAGCGCCACCGCGAAGACGGCGGCCACAACGCGCCGGGATCTCGGCACCCGGGCCGGCGCCGGAACTCGGGTCAGCATCGCCCTCCTGTCAGCATCGCTCTCCCGTCAGCACTGCCACTCGGGCTTGGAGCAGTCGGGCAGGGCCTTGGCGGACAGCGACCGCGCGACCACGTGGGCGATCTGCGGTGCCAGGGCGAACGGCTCACCCGGCCGTTCCTTCGTGACCGCCGCCGCGGGGCGGCCGTCGGTCTGGCCCGACGTCGTCAGCACGACGTACGGTCCGCCGCGGTCGCTGGTCCGGTCCTGCCGGGCCTCGTCGGTGAACCGGGCGGACGCCGTCCCGGGGAACGGCGCCGCGTGCAGCGCGGGACTCACCGAGCCGGAACCGTCCGGGCCCTTCGAGCCGGGCAGTTCCTTGTACGCCTTGTCGGCCTTCCAGGGATCAGGGAACACCACCACGCCGACCGTGACGACGACGCCCAGGAGCTGGTCGACGTAGGTGGCGCGCAGGACGGCCTTGCAGCCGTGCCTGCGGATCGTCTTCGCGATCTGGGCGTCCACGGCCTGCGCGCACCCGGTGTCCGGGACGATGCCCGTCCGGGAGGCGTACTCGGTGTGCCCCGTCTGCGGGCTGTAGGGAAGCCGCTCGGGGAAGATGCGCTGCGCGGGCCACGCCTGCCAGCGGCGCGCCACCTCCTTGTTCGCCGCCACCTGCAACTCGGCGTTGGTGGGCTCGCGGGTGAGGGTCGCCCAGGCGCCGGTGAAGGAGATCCCGGTGGTGACCAGGTAGCAGCATCCGACGACGAGCGCGACGACCATCCACTGCCGCCCAGTCAGGCCGAGCACCGTCACGGGACGCGCGGGAGGGGGACCCGGGGGACCCGCGTACGGGCCCGCGCGATGACCGTACGGAGGGCCGCCGGGCATGCCGGGCGGGTACGGGGGCCGCGGCGGGGGCGGCTGCTGAGAGGGGGGCAGGAATGCCACAACAGTCAAGATTAACTGTGCTTCGCGACATTCCGCCCTGACATTGGGGTTAGGGGCCCGTCCGGGGCGTCCGCCGCCCGGGAATGCGGCGGCACATGGCAAGGTTGTGCGGGGTGAGGACGAAGATGTCCCGCCCTAAACACAGCCGAGCGTCAGCACAGGAGCACCCACCGTGTCGTTGCCACCTCTGGTCGAGCCCGCAGCGGAGCTCACCCGCGACGAGGTCAACCGCTACTCGCGACACCTGATCATCCCCGACGTGGGCATGTCCGGGCAGAAGCGACTGAAGAACTCCAAGGTCCTGATCGTGGGCGCCGGCGGCCTCGGCTCCCCCGCCCTGCTCTACCTCGCCGCCGCCGGCGTGGGCACCCTCGGCGTCATCGACTTCGACGTCGTGGACGAGTCCAACCTCCAGCGGCAGATCATCCACAAGCAGTCGTCCCTCGGCAAGCCGAAGGTCGAGTCCGCCGCCGAAGCCGTCCGTGAGATCAACCCGCTGATCAACGTGGTGCCGCACAACACCGCGCTCGACCGCGACAACATCATGGACATCTTCTCCGAGTACGACCTGATCCTCGACGGCACCGACAACTTCGCGACCCGCTACATGGTGAACGACGCGGCCGTGCTGCTCGGCAAGCCGTACGTGTGGGGCTCGATCTACCGCTTCGACGGCCAGGCGTCCGTCTTCTGGGCCGAGCACGGCCCCTGCTACCGCTGCCTCTACCCCGAGCCCCCGCCGCCCGGCATGGTCCCGTCCTGCGCGGAGGGCGGCGTCCTCGGCGTGCTGTGCTCCTCGATCGGCTCCATCCAGGTGAACGAGGGCATCAAGCTCCTCACCGGCATCGGCGAGCCCCTCGTCGGCCGCCTGATGATCTACGACGCGCTGGAGATGACGTACCGGTCGGTCAAGGTCCGCAAGGACCCCGAGTGCCCGCTGTGCGGCAAGAACCCGACGCAGACCGAGCTCCTCGAGGACTACGAGGCGTTCTGCGGCGCGGTCTCCGAAGAGGCCACCGAGGCCGCGAAGGACTCCACGATCACCGTCCTCGACCTCAAGGCCATGCAGGACAGCGGCGACGACATCTTCCTGGTGGACGTCCGCGAGCCCAACGAGTACGAGATCGTCTCGATCCCGGGCGCGACGCTGATCCCGAAGGGCGAGTTCCTCAACGGCTCCGCCCTGGAGCGCCTCCCCCAGGACAAGAAGATCGTCCTGCACTGCAAGTCGGGCGTCCGCTCCGCCGAGGCCCTCGCCGTGGTCAAGAACGCCGGCTTCGCCGACGCCGTCCACGTGGGCGGCGGCGTCCTGGCCTGGGTCAACCAGATCGACCCCAGCCAGCCGTCCTACTGACGCACCCAAGGCCCCCGGACTCTTCGAGAGTTCCGGGGGCCTCGCTACGTCAGGCTCATGGCACCGGCGAGAGCCAGACCAGATCCGAGACCATCCGCCGCGACGCGCTCTCCGGAGTGAGCCACCGCCCGAACCCCCGCCCGCTCAACGGCACCGTGGCAGCCGACCCATCCGGCAGGACGATCCCGTACGCCACCACCTCATCCACAACAGCGTCGCCCTCGCCGAGGACCTCCCGCACGAGAGCGAACAGCCTCGGCGCCACACCTCCACCAAGCGCCACGGCCCACTCCGCCACGTCCGCGTGGTAGACAGTCGGTAGTTCGGATTCGTGGACGTCATCCATCCGGGTGCTCCCTTCCGAGCGACCGGGCCGGGACGGACGTAGCCGCCAAGCGTTGATCCGTCCCGGCTCACCCTCATTTGCGGAACTCACTGCATCCATCCGGACACTGTCGGTATAGTCGCATCGCATACAACACAGGGCAAGTTGCTTTGAGTAATTCGCTCCAGGACTTCCGAGCGATCATGGAAGGCTGAAAGATGGCGGCTACATCCAGGCCGGGGACCCTCCGTTCGCAGTGGCTGGGACAGCAACTCCGCGAACTTCGCGACAGCAAGGGAATCCTCCTCAAGGAGGCCGCCGAGTACCTGCAGCGCGACACCGCGACGCTCAGCCGGTACGAGACGGGCTTCTACCCGATCCGACGTCCCGACCTGCTCGCGCTCCTCGACCTGTACGGAGTCTCCAACCCGGCACTTCGCGAGAAGCTGCTCAACCTCAGCAAGGACGTCTGGCAGAAGGGCTGGTGGGACGGGTACGCCGACGACGTCGCAGGTTCCCTGATCGACTACGTCTGGCTGGAGTCCCGCGCCACCCACATCCGGTCATATGCGGCAATGGTCGTGCCCGGCCTCCTTCAGTCTCCTGCGTACGCCGACCGTGTAATCCAGGCAGACGAGTACGAGGCCACGGACGAGCAGATCAAACGTTGGTACGAACTCCGCATGACGCGCCAGCAGGTCTTGCACAAGACTGACCCGCCGCATGTGACCGCTATCCTGGACGAGGCCGTGCTGCGTCGCAGGGTCGGGGCGCCGCATGTCACCAGGGATCAACTTCGCCACCTGATCAAGCTCTCGGCGTTGCCGACAGTGGACATCCGAGTGCTCCCACTGGGGGCCGGAAAGCTGGCGAGCGTTTACGGAAGCTTCGAGATCTTCCGGATGCCGAGCCCCTTCCCCGAGGTCGCCTACACAGAGACGCTGGCGGGTGCGATCTACACCGAGGCACCCGACATTTCGCGATTCGTCCATGCCTACGATGGCCACATGGCCATGGCCCTCGGGTCGGCCGAATCCGTTGCGATGATCGCGGCGATAGCGGAGGAGGAGCGTTGAGCACGACAGAACCACGCGACACCCTTAACCCCGAGGAACGCACCCACGTCGCCTGGCACATCAGCAGCTACAGCCCCAACGGCGGCGGCAACTGCGTCGAAGCAGGCCCCCTCACGGACGGCACCGACCGCGTCGCCGTCCGCCACAGCCACCGCCCCGACGCCGAAGTCATCCTCTACACCCGCGCCGAATGGCAAGCCTTCCTCGCCGGCGTCCACAACGGAGAATTCGACTTCTTCACCTGAGGTAAAACGCCTGAGCTGCAGAATCTTTTCAACCAACACGCCACGGTCAACGGCCGGCAGCCCAACCAGGTCGCCGAGAACATACTGTGAGCGGCGGGACGAGTACACCCAAAACCACAAAAGTAGCCCCGCAGATCACTCAGTTGATGTCGCCGGTGACCCAGAAGGGGTGAGTGTCGGTGGCGATGGGTTGTGAGAGATCATCCGCCCTACCAGGGCTTCTTCACGTTTCAGGGCCCGCCACGCCGCCAGCGATCATGCTGTGATCACCAACCAATAAGCGCTGGTGGAAAAGGCTCAAGGTATCCAACATTTCTTCTGGGGTCCCGGCCACAGTCCTCATTTGAGTCAATTGCGTCCGAAGCTCCACCGGCATCATCATGCCCACGCACCGCTTACGGCTCCTGCAATTTCTAAAACAGCGATTATTCACCCGCTGAGTTCACCACACGAAAAGTCGACGGCTATGAACTTTGCCGACTTCCACTTTCTACTTCAGTCCCAATTCCTTGCTCTCGTAGTCCAATCGCCAAAATTCCATTTCGCCTAGAGTCGAATCTGCCAACCCGCACAGCGCGCGATTGCGCGAGCAACAGCAAATCTTTGATCACTCTTGGCTTGAATTTTCTGGAGCTGAAGCTCAAAGCCCGCTCTCAAATTCTGCATTTTCTCCATGCATTTCAAATCTTGATTTTGCCACATATATTCAACTCCTGCGAGTGTGGTCTTGAGCTCACCAAATTCCACCATTTGATAGCCGCTAACTCGGTGCACTATATTGTCGCACGCCTCCCAGAAATTGCCCGGACTGTACTGGATCACCGACGCACGTCTTTCGATGAATGTCTCACCGGCCACGGCCAGGGCCACCCCACCGGCAGTCGACTGAAAGTACGTCGTGGAGGCAGATTCCTCCATATTTCCAGCCTTGGAACGCCAGTCGGTTATCGCATCGATCGCTTCCAAGCGAACACCCCCTCTCATCTCACCGTAGACATGGACGATTTCGTCTACAGCCTCTAGGAGCGGGGTCTCGATAACGGAGAGTAACGGAATCATTCGCGCCAACCTCAGTGCCCCGAGGACCGTCAGGAGATCTTCATCTATTTCGTGTTCCTTCATTTGGGCCTCATTTCACGCAGTTATCTCCTGACTACGACTCGATACTCCAGAGCCAATCCTGAAGTTCCCAGGGATCCTCTCCGCAATGCTCAACGTACCGGCGCCGCCCGTCGATTGATTCGAACACCTCGGCCAAGTCACCCACTTCACCTTCCTCAGTAGAGGAAAACCATCCGGGGACCTTCAATTCGGGCAGTTTGTCGGATTCAAATTCTCCCCGAACAGCAAGCTGGACGCCCGCCACCAAGGCGGACCGCACACGCCTCGCGTACGCACCAACGTCACCAGCAACCTCCACCACGAAGGATGTCAGCAGCAGCGGAGCATCAGGAACGTCGGCCCGCGCGCTCAAGCGCTGCACCTCTTCGGCGCCGGCGAATTCATGGAACGACCATCGATACACGCCTCACCCTCCCCCGGGGAGCCGTCGGAGCGCACGTTCCGCAGGATCGTGGAGGAGGGCTCTTCGGGTCGTATGGACGAGGCTTTGTCCGGGTGGATCGCGCGGCGACACCGACGATGAAGGCGCCCGCTCGTGGAACCAGGACGGCTCAATGCTGCACGACGCGGCACCACGCTCGGGCACGAGCCGAGCTCGACCACCCAGCCGACAGGCGAGCGTGGATTTGATGGATTGATAACCACGGCGCTCGTACGGAGCCACATGCCGGGCTCGAGGTCTGCAGCTTGGACCCAGGCGTTGATGTCGTCAGTGACCCCGAAGGGGTGAGCATCGGTGGCGATGACCACATCACTATTGGCTATTCCTGGACATTCTATTGCCTTTCACTAGGCAATTAATTCGTCAAGTCCCTGTACTGCGTCGGCAGGGATCCGGCAAGGTCGTGAAGTGAGGCTGTGACCTGCGGGTTTTATTAAGCCGCTGGTTGGCTCTGCGGGTTCGCAAGTGGCGGGAGGGCCCCGAGCGGTTCGATGGAAGTTCTCACACTCACCATCGCCGTTCGCGAGGACCCACCCGCCGATGACATCTTCCTCTGTTTCTGCTGCCCGTGGCCAGTACCTGCTGGATCTGCTCGCGCAGGTGCCCGATCCCCGCCGCAGGCGCGGTCGGCGGCACACGCTGGTGAGCGTGCTCGCGGTGGGAATCGCAGCAGTGGCCGCCGGATCGCGTTCGTTCGCCGCGATCGGCCAATGGGCCGCCGACGCCGGCGACCAGGTGCTGGACGCGCTGCGCGCCGCTCGCGGGGCCGCAGAAGAGTCGACGTTCCGGCGGGTGTTCGCCACGGTCGACGCCGGCACCCTGGACGCGATCCTGGGAGCCTGGCTGTGGACACGGGCCGCTCGCGCCGGCGGCCGGCTGGTGATCGCGATCGACGGAAAGACCATCCGCGGCGCCCGCGACAAGGACAGCAAAGCGCCGCATCTGGTCGCGGCCCTGGCACATGGCGCCGGTGCGGTCCTCGGGCCGGTCGCGGTCGCGGCCAAGACCAGTGAGATTCCTGCCGTCCGGGACCTGCTGCGGGCCTTCACCGACCTGACCGGGGCGGTGATCACCATGGATGCGCTGCACACCCAGGCCGGCACCGCCGAGCTGGTCATCGCCCGCGGCGCGGACTACGTGATGACGGTGAAGGGCAACATCCCCACGCTGCAGCGGCGGTTGAAGAAGCTGCCCTGGGCCGATGTCCCGGCAGTCTCGACGGTGACCAAGGGCCGTGGCCGCCGGACCCGGCGCACGATCAAGGTCGCGTCGGCGCCGGCATGGATCGAGTTCACGGGCGCGGCCCAGATCGCGCAGCTGCGGCGCACCGTCACCCGGGGCGGAAAGAAGACGGTCGAGGTGGTCTACCTGGTCACCAGCGCCGACGGCCACAGCGCCGACCCGGCGACGCTCGCATCGTGGGTGCGAGGTCACCGGCATATCGAAAACCGGCTGCATTGGGTCCGCGACGTCACCTACCAAGAGGACAAATCGCTGGTCAGGACCGGAAACGCGCCCCGCGTGATGGCCACGCTACGCAGCTTCGCGATCAGCCTGCTCCGCCTCGACGGGCACGCCAACATCGCCGCCGCCAACCGGCACCACGCCCGCGACCCGCAACGCACCGTCACGCTGCTTCAAACCGCATGAACGACTTTGCCGTGTCCCTGCCCCCTTCCCAGAGGTGGCCTACACCGAGACGATGGCAGGTGCCCTTTACATCGAGGCACCCGAGAGCGAACGGTTCGCACGAACGTACGCTGGACACGAAGCCTCGGCCCCCGGATCGGCGGAGTCAGCCGATTTGATCTCGGTAATCACAGAGGAATGGCAATGAGCACGGCACAGACCCCGCGCCAACTCAGTCCCCAAGAACGCACCGAAGTCGCTTGGCACATCAGCACCTACAGCCCCAACAACGGCGGCAACTGCGTCGAGGCAGGCCCCCTCACAGACGGCACCGACCGCGTAGCCGTCCGCCACAGCCACCGCCCCGACGCCGAAGTCATCCTCTACACCCGCGCCGAATGGCAAGCCTTCCTCGCCGGCGTCCGCAACGGAGAATTCGACTTCTTCACCTGAAGTAAAACGCCTGAGCTGCAGAATCTATTCAACCAACACGCCACGGTCAGCGGCCGGCAGCCCAGCCAAGTCACCGAGAACATACCGTGAGCCGCGCCTCAAGCTCGCCGATCCGAGCGTTCACGACTCCAGCCGAGCTTGTGGACAAGCCACACAACCGTGAGCGGCGGGACGAGCACACCCAGAATCACAAAAGGTAGCCCCGCAGATCCACTCGAACTCACTCGGTGGCTTTAGGCTCAGGCATCAGCATTATATCCTGGGCGACTTGTAGAGCCCATTTCATGAACTCGACAGACACGCTTTCAACTCTTGGACTGATACTCACTTGCGCACTTGACCAGTCATCAGATGAGCTGAAAACGGCAAGAACGGCACCGTCTGGGTCCGTCGAAGGATCAACGAACTCCAACACACGCTCATCGCCGACATCGTCTATATCGATGACCTGGATCCTGCGATCCTCAAAAGTAGCAAACCTCAAAAGAAACCCTAATCCAGGAACCCGGAGAGGACCACTTCCGCCTCAATTCTTTGTTCTCGTAGTCTAATCGCCAAGAACTCCATTTCGACTAGAGTCCCCTTTCGGCTAGAGTCGACCAGTTCGCGAGCACTGGACCTGATGTCGGCATACGAGCCTCCAATGGCTTCGCGCAAAACCTTGAGGAGTTTCACCGGTCGAGGATTGCCCGCCGGAAGAAGAAGCGTCGCCAAACCATTTTCAGTCAGGAGTGCGGAGCGAATGTCTTGCGGCGCCTCACCCGTCCCCCCTGAGTGCGTGGACATGCCACATGTTTCACACTCGCACTCCGCGTCCCAACGAAGCTCTCCCTGAAAAATCAGCTGAATAACATAGCAACTCGCCGCGCTGTCACATTCGCTGCATTGCCATTCCATTTCCGCTGATTGCTTAATCACTTCACCCACCCTCCCATGCGCCAGGCTCAGAGTGCTCGTGAAACCGGATTGTACTTTGATGTAGCCACTGGATGCCCATTCCAGGGACTATGGAGCTGGGGAGAAGGCGAGTCGGTGATCGTTGAACGGACCGGAAACCGGGGGCGGGCGCCGTCGGAGCGCACGTTCCGCAGGATCGTGGCGGAGGGCACTTCGGTCGTCTGGACGAGGCTTTGTCGGGTGGATCGCGCGGCGACACCGACGATGAAGGCGCCCGCTCGTGGAGCCAGGACGGGTCGATGCGGCAGGAAGCGGTCGCCGGGCCGTCCGGCACGACGCGGCACCACGCTCGGGCACGAGCCGATGATCGCCGGGGATGGAGTCGCGGCGGTGAAAGCCCTGGCCAGCGGCTGATTGATGCCACGACACTGGTCACGGCCGACTGTCCGCACTCCCGCGAGCCACTGGCGCGGCTGGTCCGCACCAAGGGCGGGCACTGGCTGTTCTCGATCAAGGGAAATCAGCCCACCATCCAGGCCAACCTCGCTGGCTGGCCATGGCGGGAGCTCGAGAACCTGCATCTGACCAGGTAGAAAGCCCATGGCTGCTATCGCCTTTACTCGGCAATTAATTCGTCAAGTCCCTGTACTGCGTTATGTTCCTCCAACCGGATGGAGAGCGCGACAAGATCTTTATAAAGTTCACGGGATATCCGGAGCTCCTCTTGATAAATCCAGGAACAAAGAGTATCGAACGCCAACCCCATTTCTCCCACATAGACGAGTTCAGTAACGTCCTTCCGGACGTCACTATTCGTAATCGGCGACCTCTGCAGCAGAGAAAGTATGTCCGCCTGCCCCTGGCTGTAGTGCATAAAATCACCCGATCGGGAAGCCCGTGATGACCCGGCCAGTAGCGGGTACATAGATTACACGGATATTTACACCATTATGAACGCCCTCATTCTTAACGCGAGACGGCGCACCCCTCCTGGTGTACATGGAATCATGCGAACCTGTTTGCCACGTCCATGTGCTTGACGGGCTACTCGCCACGTCCGCTACTCCGTCAAAGGATCTTGTCGGTGTCCCATGGACCGTCAGCCGGTTCGAGTCGGGCTTCTACCCGATCCGCCGCCCCGATCTGATGGCGCTCAGTCAGAATATATACTCGATAGCCTGGGCTGGATCGGCCCACATTATATCGTATATCTTATTCCATTCTCCAAGCTGTCGCTCAGCCCGGATAGCGTCTTCCACCAGACTCGGAGAGAACGAGGTGTGGGTGCGCAGTCTATCCACTTCCGCTTGTGACGCTTTTCTTCCTATTTCGCCGCGAAAATTCTGAATATAGAAATCGACATCAAAGCCTACTTGCACCTTGAAAGCAGGGATCGGAAATTCTAGAGGCATCCGGCCGCCGAGAACTTTCCAGCGCCCTGACTCGACGTACTCATCCATCGTCTCGACCAAGAAGACGGGACTCGAAAAGTCAATATCCTCCAATTTTGGAAGGCGGCCGTTCACCATAAAATGTGGAATAAAAGTGGCAATAAGGAAGGAAGTTTCCGCTATTGCTGCAACTTGGCCTACGCAATATGTCTTACTGGTTGCCGGAATCGACACAAGGTCTCCCTCTTTGATCAGCATACATACTCACCAGCATTTCTGTAATCGGTATCGTTCATCTGATGACGCCTATTAGAGAGGGAGCTCTAGGCCCGCCACCAGACCATCCGCGACCCGGCCTCGTCCTCCAATCATCGCACAGACCAGCAGAAACAGACTTTGACGGCGCCCTGCGTTCATCCAGGTCACACAAACAGCGGTAACTTCCAGCGGTGGTCGACGATCCATGGGAACAGTAGAAGAACCCAATCCGGCCAGGTCACGCGCATCGAGACCGTCATCAACGGCGAGTCATTCTGGAAATGGCGCAGATTCAATAAGGAGAACAAGCTGCCGCCTGGCCTGTTCCCATCGCGCTCTCCTTGCCACCTGCGGACCTCGGGGATCCTTTAAGTCCTTCCGTCCCGCAACCTTCTGCGCCTCGTGAGCCACATCGAAAACCGACGGGATGAATGATTCTCTTACGACGATTCCAGCCTGCTCCATATTTCTTTGACAGGCAGCCATTACCGCAATGCAGGCGACCCAACTCACGGCCGCCGAAACGTCGTCGACACCCTCTCGCGCTTTGAAGTATTGGTCGTGGGCGATCTGCAACCCGGCAATATCACCACTCTTCATAAAGTCTCGAGCTGCGGCAATATAAGAGAGTGAGACTTTCGCAAGGGCTGGGTCGAGAATGCTTTGTGCACCCAGTAGGCTTTGCTCAGCGAATCTCAGGGCGAGGGTCCGGGCATGACTCTCATCGACCTCATGGAGGAGCTTATTGAGAACTCGAGGAATGATAATCAATTCTAAGTCCTCCTACTCATGTTCAAGGTATTCAACGTTTCTTCCGGAGTCCCGGCCACGGTACTCATTTGAGTCAATTTGTATTTCTTCTTGAGGGACGACGGACGGCGCCGGCGTCCACGATCGCCGACGCCCAGTCCCACCTGCCCGCGGGCGCCCCACTCGTCCAGCACCGCATGATGCAGGTGCGGCCACAGCTCAGCTGGTCCAGGCGGTGAACCGGCGATGCACGGTCGGCACGCTCACCCCGAACTCACCCGGCAGATGCCGCCACGCACACCCCCTGGTCAGCACGTCACGATCGCGGTGAACACCGCCCGATCGTCCACACCCGCCCTCCCACCACCCTGCCGACGCGGCGCGAACCCGGGACCAACGACTCGACCACCTCCCACTCCCACAACTCATCCGGCACCAACCGGAGTGCAAGATCCGACACGATCCCGGATTATCTCGCAGGCCACACCCGCCCACATGAGACACGCTCTTAGTGTCGCACTCGACCGGTCCTCACTTCGGGATCGCCGAGCGGGTGAGTGGGCCGTTCTTGTCGGCGACCAGGCAGAGGGCGGTATTTCTCCCCGCTCGCCCACTCCCGCTGGTTAGCCCCCGATGCGCAGCAGCAGATGCGCCAGCGGGTTCTGACCGAAGATGCGCCGTGCCCCGCTCGGCGCAGCGGACGTAGACCTTCGCCTCAATGGGATCCTTCTCGCTCGTCAGTGTGGCTTATTACAACTGCCGGATCAAACACGCCGCAAATTACGGATTAGGTGTTGCTGAACCATCGGAATCGAGGTAGGTAGTCAGTGTATCGCGCCAATCATCACCACCGAGACCAGATGCCATAAGGAGATCTCGCCAGTCCCGCTGAGCCAGTCCAATGACATCCTCAGAGGCAACTCCACGACCGACAAGAATAGCGATTGCAGCACCAACACGCTCCGCATCCTGACCGTCGACATTGGTCTCATCGAAGCACTCGAGAGATGCGATGAGGTCTGCCGACAAATCCTGCGGAAGACTTCGCTCCAGGTACTGGGCGAGCCGTTGAGAAACCTGCATTTGAACACTCCATGGAATCAGCCCGTCTCCCACGCAAGGACCTCCTTGTCCGCGCCCCCGCCGGTTGTGACCGGCAGGACCGTCGCGTGGCAAGCCAGGCGCCGGACATGCCAGAGCTGGCGACGGCGAAGCCGATCGCGAACACCACCAGGCCGGCGGCACCGGTGACCAGCGCAATGATCGCTAATCGGTTCGTCCGTGTGGGGTCGGCGGACGGCGAGGTTGGACTCGCGGGCTCCGGAACACCGTCAATGTCAGGTGACATCCTCACGGGAAGAACATACGGCGGCGTGCTCACAAACTGGGCCCGGGCGGTGGGAAACGTCGGGAGGTGTGACGAACCACCATGACACCAGTGCGCCTGGATCGGGTCGAGTTCTATGATCGGCCAGGGAAGCGGGAGGAGGAGCGTTGAGCACCACGGAACCACGCGACACCCTCACCCCCGAGGAACGCGCACACGTCGCCTGGCACATCAGCACCTTCAGCCCGGACCACGGCGGCAACTGTGTCGAGGCAGGCCCCCTCGTGGACTGCACCGACCGTGTCGCCGTCCGCCACAGCCACCGTCCCCGACGCCGAAGTCATCCTCTACACCCCGCGCCGAATGGCAAGCCCTCCTCGCTGGCGTCCGCAACGGAGAGTTCGACTTTTCCGCCTGAGATGCGCTCACGGCCTCGTTGCCCAGACGTCAAGAACACCGCACGTGAGGCATGGACGCCGTTGTCCCGACGATTGTCGGGTCTATGTGCAAGAGTGCCCCCGTGTCCGCCGGTCCAGCGGGACGAGCGGAGCAGGCGAATCGATCGAAGCAACCCACTGGAGCACCTCTTGCCTGACAAGTCCGAAGCTTCATCGGCCGGATCCGGCAGACGCAGCGCGGAACCCGGCACCGCGGGCTCGTTGCCCCTGGCACTTCGGGAGAAGTTGGACCGCTTTCGTCGCGCGGCGCTCGAATCAGGGATTCCGCCCGAGGACGTGGAGCGCTGGCTGGAGTTGGCCCGTCGGCGCGTCAAACTGACCACAGAGGCGCAGGGGCCGCCTGTGGGTCGCCTCGGGGGTCCGGTGATGCTTCCGCCCGACCTCCACGTTCCCGCGCTGGACGGGGACCTCCCGGAACACCTCATCGCGACCATTGATTTCGCAGCCCTGCCCGAGGACGTGACGAACCTCCCCCTGCCGCGCGACGGCCACCTTCTGTTGTTCGCATTCCCCGACCTGGACGGTTGCGACGGATCGGCGGTGTACATCCCCGCCGGTACGACCGTCCAAGTGCGCCACGTGGAGTACGACTACGATCCGGGTGACCTGCAAGCGGACATGGATTTCGACAACGAACTCCAGGGTGAACTGCACTACCGGGAAGACGTATCCCTGCCTGATCACTCCTTCATAGAGAAACAAGAAATCGCCCTCGACCTTGCCGCACATCCCCGCGCCGAGGACCTGCGTGAGGTGTGGAGCCGGATCGACTCGATGACCGCGGAGGAGTCCGGTTCCGTTCCGCTGCGCATCGGCGGGTACGCGCTGGACAACGAGGGGTTCGGGGATCCCGTCGTCGATTGTGCGTCGAATCACGCGGGAAGCCCGCCCGATAGGCGGTTCAAGTCCGAGGACTGGGTGCTCTTGGCCGAATGGCGACCGGGCTTGGAGCACCTGTGGTCCGCCATCGTGTACTGGGCGATCAAAAGGCGGGACTTGGAGGCACGGCGCTTCGATCTGGTGTCCGTCCACATGAACGCCAATCCCTGACGTGATCGCCGGCCTTCGCGCCGTCCGGGGCGTGGCCATACTCGGCCAGTGATTACTGGCACGATTCGTGCGATGGTGGGAGCGCAGGGAACCCCCTACGAAGGCGGTCACCAATGGCGTCGCATATCCGCAGGTCAGTGGCTATCGGAGCGAGTGCTGCGGTGCTTGCCGCCGGAGGGGTGGTGACCGCGTCGCCCGCTGTCGCGGAGACCGGCACCCAGATCTGCCAGGGTCCGGGAGTCGCCTGGCGGGTCGATTATGAAGTCACCAGCTCGGGTTATGGGCCGGTCGCCCACGCTACGGGGCTGCAGCGCCGGACCCTCCCGAGCGGAGCATGGACCGACGCCTCGACGCAAACATGGCAATTGCGCTGGGACAACCTGCCGAGCGCGTGGGGCAACCCCTTGGCAAGCGCGTTCCAGCAGCAGGGAGACCTTGCGGCGATCGGCGGCACCCCGGTCGCCACCTATCTGTCGCCTCGGTTCGTCGCGCCGGACGGGGCGTGCACCGTCTATCTCGCCCCGTTCGCCAATGGGGGCGCCGGTAATCCGAAGATCGCTGTTCTCGGGAACAGCCTTACACAGAGTCTCAACGACTCCAGCTATAACCAGCAGCACCTTCAGGGGTACGTGCAGGGCAATCTCAACGCCGCCGGTATGCGGGCCGAGGTCGAGGGGCACGGGGGACGCCGCTGGGTCGCCACCCCCGGTACGACCGGGCTGGTCAAGGCCGACTCCTACCTGCTGGACGAGTACCGCGGCCTGCTCCAGCACGACCCGCAGGGGTACGTGATCGCGCTCGGCGCGAACGACGCGGGGTGGGTCGCGCTCGCGGGCACGCCGGCCGACCGGCAGGCCCGGCTCGACTCCACGATCGACGGGCTCCGCACGATCCTGGACGAGCTGCGCGCGGACGGGAAGTGCGTGGTCTTCGTGACCGGCCCCGACAACCTCGCGACCTACTGGACCGCCGACCCCTGGCACTACGCGTGGGCGGCGCAGTCCATCAACCAGGAGCTGCGTGCCCAGGCCAACGCGTCCGGCACCGACAGTTTCAAGCTCCGCGACTTCGCCCAGCTCTCGTGGGACCACCACACCTACAGCCAGGGCCAGGACGTCTGGTTCGGAAGCGACGACCTTCACCTGAACGCCGTCGGCAAGCTCGTCCTCACCAGTGAGATCACCCAAGCCGCCGCACAGTGTCCGTGACCCACGCTCCCGCCACGGCCCACTCCGCCATCTCCGCGGGCAGACAGGTGGTTCTAGACGATCGGATCTCGATTGAGGTCCAGAATGTTCACGCTCCTGGCATCCATTAGGGACTCGAATTCATCAAGCATCTCGCTCTCAATGAACTCAGCCTCGCTCTGATGGATCGGAAGCAGCCACAAGAATCGAGCTTCACCGGCCTTCGGCGGTGACCATTCGAGATCCGGGCCATACGGGTAAGGAAGACTGACTAGGAGGTGATCCATACGTGAACCCCGCGTCAATGGGCGGCCAATATGGATGACCGACCCAACGTCGAGTCTATGGGCCTCAAACGAGTGATAGTGGCCGACCATTGCCAGAGTTTCGGAGTGGGCTTCGTCAGGCAAAGGCGACATGACGAAGAACTCTGTTCCTCCGGGGGCAGGATCGAAAAGCGAGCACCCCACCGTCACGTAGACCCAAGCCTCACCAGCTCGCTTGGGAAGCACGCGGTAGGTGGAAAAGCGTGGGATCCGTTCCAGGATCGGCCCGTGCTCCCAGGTTGCAGCCTCCACGATGTGGCCATCCCAGAAGCCGCGAACATGGCGTTCGAGAGCGAGCAGCCGTGCGGCTTCTTCAGTCATAGCCTCGGCGCATCCGTAGGCCCGCGGTCGGTCCGGCGATCGTCTCTGTCGATGCGGTAGATGACGTGGGCGGGGTCGTCGATGGGGTTGTCCGGGGTGAGGTCGCCTTCGGCCACGCGTTGCAGGCCGGCCTTTCCCAGGGCTCGCCAGGACGCGCGGTTGGCCGCCACGACCGGGACGATCACGCATGTCGCGTCCGGGTAGTCGTGCCAGGTCCGCTCGATCATCGCCTGGATCATTCGCGTGCCGAGTCCGCGTCCGACGAGGTCCGGCTCGCCGATCAGGTAGTCGATGCTCACCGCTCCGTCCGGAACGGTCATCACCGGCGTCAGTTCGTCCAGGTATTCGGGGTAGTCGGCCAGGCGGCAGCGTTGGACCAGGCCGAACGGGCGTCCGTCCAGGAGGGCCAGCCAGTCTTCGGAGGGTTCCTCTCGCCGGGCCGCGGGGCCGAAGTCGCGTGCGACGCCTTCGGGTGAGGAGTCGTGGTTCCACCAGCGCGCCACGTACGGTTGCCGCAGCCATTGGCCGAGCAGCGGGAAATCGTCCTCGGTGACGCGCCGCCATGCAATCACCGTTCGATGGTAAACCCGGGACCGGTGATCTTTGTGGGCTCCGGCAGGACGGTGAAGTCCCGGGAGACCACGGAGTGGAAGCCCGGGTTCGCCTGCAGGCCGCGGAAGGTCTCACCGGTTTGGTAGGCGCATCGGGGCGTGGTCCTGCCAGGGGCCGTTTTGGTCAGCGGGCCTGGTAGACGGCGTTGACCGGGGTGCGGGCGGCGATGTGGAAGTCGGTGAAGCCCGCTTTGAGGAGGATTTCCCGGACGGCCTCTGCTCCCGCCTGGGCGCCGAGCCCGTAGCGCGGGGGTTCGGCTAGGGACGTGGGCAGGCACTGGAACAGGGACGCGGCGTAGGAGAACGCGGCCATGGGCTCGGCGAGGTTGGCGGCGGGGTCGTCCTCGGCGGCGGGCTCCACGAGCAGGAGCGTGCCGTCCGCGACGAGTGCCTTGCGGGCGTGCGCGGCGGCGGCCAGGGGGTCGCTGAGGTCGTGGAAGGTGTCGAACATGCAGATGAGGCCGTAGCCGCCGGCCGGGTAGGCGTCGGCGGCTGCCACCTCGAAGCGCAGGCCGGGTGGCAGCGGCTGCGATCGGGCCGCCCGTACCGACGGCTCGTGGCGGTCGTAGCCGACGAAGGTCGACGCCGGGTAGGCCTCGGCCATCAGGCGGGTGCTCGCGCCGAAGCCGCAGCCCACGTCCGCGACGGTGATGCCGTCCCGGAGGCGCTGTTCGACACCGTCGAGTGCGGGCAGCCACGAGCCGATCAGGTTCGCCCGGTAGGCGCTCTCGAAGAAGCGGGCCGTGCCCTCGTGGACGGCCTGGGGCTGCCGGTCCCAGGCGATGCCCGTTCCGGCACGGAAGGAGTCGGTCAGGTGGTCGATGTTCTGGAACCAGCCGGTGGGCAGGAGCGCGCCACCGGCCATCGACGCCGGAGACGCCGGGTCGGCGAGCACCGCGCGGCCCTCGGGCGGCAGTGTGAAGCGGCCGTCGTGGTGGTGCAGCAGTCCGGCGGCCGTCTGCTGGTGCGCCCATTCGCGGAGGTAACGCTCGTGGCATCCGGTGGCGGCGGCGAGTTCGCCCGGCGTCGCGGAGCCCAGCCGGGCCAGGGCGTCGTAGAGGCCGAGCCGGTCGCCGGCGACGATCGCCGCGGTGGTGGCCGCGCCGGTGTAGGCCTGCGCGACCTGCCCGGCGTACCGCTCGATGAGTTCGGTGTTCATGCCGCCGAGTCTCGGGCGGCGGGGGGCGGCGCGTCGGGCGGGGCGGGCACCCGGTTAACGGTCCGGGTGCACCCGGCTAAGGCGGGCCAGGGCGGCGCGGTCGGCGGACCCGGTCTTCAGCAGCAGGCTGGTGACGTGCTTCTCCACCGTGCGAGGCGACAGGACGAGCCGGTCGGCGATCTCCTTGTTGGACAGCCGTTCGGCGAGCAGCACGAGCACGTCCATCTCCCGGCTGGTCACGCCCATCTCCCGCAGGTCGTCGGGGACGGCGGCGGCGCCGCGGCCCGCGCGCGGCACCGGCGCCCCCGCCTGACGCAGCAGCACCCGGCAGGACGTGGCCAGCGGCTCGTAGCGGCCTGCGGCGAACCAGCGGACGGCCGCGCTCAGCCAGGTCACCGGTTCGCCCCAGCCGTCGGCCAGCGCCGCCGGGGCCACCGTCCAGCAGGTGAGGTGGTGCAGGAACTCGGGCTCCTGGTAGTGCCCGATCAGCGCGAGCGCGCCGTCGAAGTCGCGGGACGCGCGGTCGTGGTCGCCGCGCCGCCCGGCCAGGACGGCGTCGGCGGCGCGCAGCAGTGCGACGTTGAACCGGGTGTCCGAGCCCGCCCCGCGTCTCGCCCGCCGCAGGACGTCCGCGCCCGTGGCGGTGGCGTCGTCGTCGAGGACGCGCAGCAGCGCCCACAGGCCCCAGTGCGGGAAGTGCTCGCCGGGGAGGGTGTCCAGGAGGCCGGTGGCGCGGTCGAGGGCCGCGAGGGCACCCTGCCGGTCGGCCTCGTGCAGCGCCAGCATGACGTGGACGTTGCCGTCCACGGCCGCCTCCACCGCCGGATCGCCGGGAGCGAGAGACTCGATCTCGGCGGTCACCCGGTCGACGGCCACGTGGTCACGCTCGTGCGCGTAGGTGCGGGCGAGTGTCACCAGGGCATAGGGCAGCAGGGACAGGCCGAGCCGCCGCGACACCGCCACCGCCCGCTCGGCGGGGCGGCGCGCGGTGACCGGATGGCCGCGGCAGACCCACACCAGCGCGAGGTGCATGTCGGCGACCGCGGCGATGGCGGGGGAACCGGCCTCGATCGCGGCGCCGCGGGCCTGCTGCAGCCGGTCGGCGCGCAGCCGGTCGAACAGGTCGATGGTGCCCAGTTCCTGGAGTGCGCGGGCCCGCCACAGGCTCAGCCCGTGCCGATCGGCGAGCGCCAGTGCCGACTCGAACGCCGACTCGGCGCGGGCGAGGTCGTGGACGCGGGTGGCGCGGCCGGTCGCCTCCAGCGCCTGGCAGTGCGCCTCGGCCGGGCCCGGGAAGCTGCCCAGCACCTCTTCGGCGAGGCGGACCGCCGCGTCCAGCCGTCCCGCGTCCACCGCGATCAGCGCCTGAAGCGCGGTCGCCCGGGCCTGCCGGTCGTGGTGGTGCGGCCCGGCGGCGCGAACCCCGGCCCGGTCGGCGTGAGCGGACGCCTCATCGTGGCGGCCCGCCGCCAGCATCGCCCTGGCAAGCGCCAGCTCCAGGTCGGTCTGCGCGCCGTCCGGGCCGGGGGTGTTCTCCAGCGCGACGGCGGCCAGCTTCAGCGCCTCGTCGACCTCGCCCGCGAGGGCGAGCACCTCGGCCAGCGCTCCGACCGGGCCCCGCGCCGGCGGAGACAGGTCCACGGCGCGCCTCAGCAGAGGTTCGGCGCTGGCCAGGGCGCCCCTGTCGCGGGCCCGCCGGGCGGCCTCCGTCAGGTGGGTCACGGCGCGTTCACGGTCACCGGTCGCCTCTGCCAGCTCGGCGGCCAGCTCGCACCGTGAGCCCGGCAGGCCGGGGTGCGCCCGTTCGATGGCCGCGAGGGCGCGGGCGCCCAGGATCGCGTGGTCGGACGGCAGCAGCAGCGCCCGGATCCGCTCGCGGACCAGCGCATGCCGGAACACCAGTGCGCCCGCCTCGACCGTAAGGAGCCGGGCGTTCGCGGCCTCCCGAAGCGCCGCCGCGACCTCGTCGCGTCCGAGCCCGGTGACCTCCGGGAGCAGCCGCCAGTCGAAACGGCGGCCGAGGAGGGCGGCGGCGAGGAGCGTCCGCTGCGCCGCGGGCGTCAATGACTCCAGGCCGCGCCGTACCGACTCCCCCATCGTGCCGGGCACCTGCGCGTTCAACGTGCCGCGCAGCCGCCAGCCGTCGTCGTCCCGGACGAGCGCGCCCGAGCGGACCAGGCCGGCCAGCAGCTCCTCGACATAGAACGGCACGCCGTCCGCGCGCTGCCGCACATGGTCGAGCAGCGGTTCGGGGACGGCCTGTTCCCGCAGGCAGGACAGCACAAGGGTGTCGATGGCGGCGCCGTCCATGCGCTCCAGCGGCACGACGGCGGCTGCGCGGCGGTCGGCCAGCCGCCGGATCGTGTCCCCCGCCGGGCCCGGCGGGTCGGTCCGCAGCGTGACCAGGCACAGCGTGCGGTGCGCGTCGGCGTTGTCGGCCAGGTACTCCAGCACCGCCAGGGTCTCGGCGTCGCACCAGTGCGCGTCCTCGATCACCAGCAGCGCACCGGAGCGGTCGCCGACCACCGCCAGCAGCCGCAGCACCGCCTCGCAGACGGCGGCCAGCGAGACGGGGTCCCGGTCGCCGGTGCGCCAGCCCGGGACCAGCTGGCCCAGGGTGGGCAGCAGCGGCCGCAGCCGCGGGTCACCGGGAGGTCCCCCGTCCCGCCAGTGCCGCGCCAGCGCCTCGCTGAGCGGCCGGAACGGCTCGGCCACCGCCGTGTCCGCGGCCCGCCCCGCCAGGACGGGCAGGCCGCGCCGGCGGGCGTCGGCCTCGGCGGCGGCGCGCAGCCGGCTCTTGCCGATGCCGGCCTCCCCGGCCAGCGCCAGCATCCCGCCGCGCCCGTCCGCCGCCGCCCGCACCGCGCGGGCGAGCAGGTCGAGCTCGGACTCCCGGCCGACGATGGCCGAGCTGGTCAGCTCGGCGGTGCCGGGAAACGGCGGCGTACCGGACATGGTGCTCCCCCCGAGGTCGGCGCCCCCGCCCATTATCGGCGCACACCGCCCTCGGGTGCCTGTCCGGAATGCGCCTCAGAACGGGACCGTGACGGCGAGCAGCCCGTCCCCCCGCGCCCGGCCCGACAGGACGCGGGCGAACTCGATGGCGTCCAGCTCGATGCCGGGGCCGTCCTCCCCGCTCCGGAACCGGCCGCCCGCCGGGCCGGTCAGCTCCAGCACGAACGGCCGCGCGTGCCGGACGGCCCATTCACGGACCAGGTCGGCCACGAGCCTGCCGTCATGGCCTGCCCCCAGCTCCAGCGGCCGGCCGCAGGCGCGGGCGATGTCGATGCGGTGCATCCACACGTCCCTGGTGTAGATCAGGCGCAGCAGGTACCGCAGCCGCCAGGTCTCGTTGATCGGATCGCCGACCGGCAGCGGCACGAACCCGGCCAGCCGCGCCTGCGCCATGCGGGCCCGCACCGCACGTCCCTCGGCGCGCCGCAGCCGCTCGACCAGCTCCGCCGGGGACGGCCCGTCGCGCTCGGCGACCTGCATCGCGTTCACCCGGTCGACCTCGATCCACCGGCCCCGGCGGCCGTGCCGCAGCTGGCGCAGCATCTCCGCCGGCCGGGCGTTGGCCTCGGTCGCGCCGGTGACGTGCGCCACGATCTGGCGCACGTCCCAGTCCGGGCAGTCGGTCGGCCGCGCCCAGTCGGCGTCCGACAGCCCCCTCCAGCGAGCGGCGGAACCTGCGGTGCTCCTCCCGCGCCAGCCGCGCGGCCCGCCCCGGTGACAGCCGGGGAATGCGGTCGACGGTGATCACGACGGCCTCCTAGCGTCGGCGGGTGCGGGCCCGAGCTGCCGGCTGCGGCGGTGTGGCCCCTCAGCCATCACTCCGTTTTCGTGCCCCCGAAACGGCGTGCCTCGACATGGAGTTCCCCGGTGGCCATGTTGACCGTGCCGTTGTGGATCACGGCGAGCCGGTTGAGGTGGGCCAGCTCCGGCGCCCCCGTCTCGAAGACGGCCATCGCCTCGATCTTGAACGGGACGTCCGGGAAGGTGAAGTCCGGGGCGGCCAGCACCTCCGGCGGAGGCGCCTCCAGGTCCGCGGGCGGCAGGATGTACCCGGTGACGGTCACCGCGACCCGATGGCCGTCCACGGTCATCAGCTCCCGCGCGTCCACCACCCCGACCCCGTCGGCGCGGACCCGGAAGTAGTCGATCCCGGTCACCGCGGCCCCCGCGAACTCCCCCTCGGTGATCTTGCCGCCGAAGTGGTTGTCCCAGCGCGGGCCGTCCGGGGTGAGGCCGACGGGCAGGCTCTCGGTGAGCCGCCCCTCGAAGCGGTAGACCACGCCGTCGCGGGCGGTCGTGTCGGTGCCGGTCGTGTCGGTGTCGGTCGTGTCGGTGTCGGTCGTGTCGGTGTCGGTCGTGCCGGTGCGGATGTCGGTCATGATGCGGGCTCCATCGTGGCGAGCAGGGCGGTCAGCTGGTCGTGGGTGGTGGGCGGCACCGGGTCGGCGTCCGGCGCGGCGCGCAGCCGGCCGGCCATCTCCTCGACGCGCTCGTGGACGGGCGGCAGGTGCGAGCTGAGCACGGCGCTGGGCCGCAGCCGGACGACCGACTCCAGCGCCGCGCCGAGCCGGGCGGGGTCCGCCGTCGACACCCACGGGCTGTCGACGGTGGCCCAGGCGAGCTGCCCGGCGGCGACGGTCTCGAACGGCAGGTCGGAGACCGAGGCGGCGGCCGCCTCGTCCAGGTCGGGCAGCGGGGCGCCGAAGCAGTCGGAGCTGAACAGCGCCCCCGACAGGCCGTCGATGAACCCGGTGGTGCCGGGACTGTCGAACAGCGGCGGCCGGATCGTCTCCAGGGTGCGGTCCCCCACGTGCACCTTGTCGCCGGGGTTGACCACCCGCAGCCGGTCCAGCGGGAACGGGTGCTCGGGCATGATCCGGCCCACGCTCAGGAAACTGCTGATCACCGTGGCCTGCGGCGCCAGCTCCAGCAGCCGGCCCAGGCTGCCGGTGTGGTCGCGGTCCTCGTGCGTCAGCCAGATCCACCGCAGGTCCGCGATGTCGATCAGGGATTCGAGCGCGGCCAGGAACTCGCCGGCCAGCACTCCGGCGCCGGTGTCCACCAGGACCGGCTCCTCGGCGTGCAGGAGAAAGGCGTTCATCGGCAGCACGCCCGCGCCGGGGACGGGCCAGTAGGTCGGGATCACATGGACGTCGGGAACCGCCGAGAACGGTTCACCCAGAGTGGGTTGCATGGTGCGTCCTCCTTTCGGACGCTTCCCACCCTCCGCCGCCCGCCCCGGCCCCCACAGCGGCGGAAACCCCCCGGCTAACGACACCGGCCACCCAGTTAGCGGACGCGCCCGTTTCGGACGTCCGGGCCGCCGGGGGCGGTGTTCAGCCGGTGTCCAGCCGGGGCGCGGTGTTCGGCGGCGGCCTCCTCGCAGGGCTTCGGCCCGGCGGTCAGTCGCGGGCGGGCGGGGTGTAGGTCAGGCCCAGCGAGGGGACTATCTCGGCGAGCATCAGCTCGAACATCGGCTCGGCGTCTTCGAGGGCGAACTGCAGGTGGCCGAAGACGTCGAGGCTGACGCCGCCCTGCAGCCTGATCCAGCACTTGAGGAACTGCTGGATCACCCCGAGCGGCAGGTCGACGCCGACGACCTCGTCGCGGTAGCGGGCGAGCTGCGGGCGCAGGGCGGGGGCGATCTCGTCGTCGGACACGATGGGGAACGGCTTCTTGTTCCACAGTTCCAGGAACAGGGCCATGAACGTCCAGCCGAACCTGCGGGCGCAGTCCTCGGCGAAGTCGCCCTCCTCCCGGTCGGCGGCACCGCGCACGGGGGCGCCGAACAAGAGCGCGTACTCGCGCGGGTGCGCCAGCGCCCAGTGGCGGAACCGGCGCGACACCGCCAGGAGCTTGCCGCTCATGTCGCCCGGCGGGACGGCCTTCATCGCGGTGTGCAGCTCGCCCGTCAGCTCGGTGAAGATGTCGCCGACCAGGTGCCGCAGCAGCTCGCCGTGGCTGCCGAAGTAGCGGTAGAGGGCCGGCGCGGTCATCCCCATGTCCCGGGCGATCGCCCGGAGCGTCACCGCCTCGGGGCCCTCCTTGACGAGGATCCGCCGGGCGGTCTCGGAGATCTCCTTGACCGTCGCAGCGCGCAGCCGATCACGCCGTGTTCCCACTACGCCGCCCTCTTTCCTGGTGCCTGCCGGCCTCGCCGGCCCGCGACCGGCCGTCCCCGCATGATTCCCCAGAAACAGCCTTGACTAAAGCGAACATCGTATGCAATGTTAACACCATTCGTAGTAAACGGCATTCACTGAAGCTCACGGATGTCACTGGACAGGGGAGAGGACGATGTTCGATCGATGGGGCCGATGGGTCCACAGGCGGCGCAGGTGGATCCTCGCGGTGGCGGGCGCGGCACTGGTCTTCGCCGGCGTGTGGGGGACGGGCGTCTTCGGCGCGCTGACCTCGTCCGGCGGATTCGACACACCGGGCAGTGAGAGCGCGAAGGCGGCACAGATCGCCGAACGCGACCTCGGACGGGACGCGGCCGACGTCGTGATCCTCTACCAGGGCGGCACGACCGTGGACGACCCGGCGTACCGGGCGGCGGTCGAGCGGGCCCTGTCGGGCCTCCCGGCGGACAAGGTCGCCGGCACCGCCACGTACTGGACGACCCGGTCGCCGCAGTTCGTCAGCCAGGACCGCACCGCGACCTACGCCGTCCTGGAACTGGCGGGCGCCGACCAGGAGGCGAGGGACAGCGCCTACGAGTCGATCCGGGACGACCTGACCGAGGTCGGCGGCGGCCTCACCGCCAAGGCCGGCGGGGACGTCGCCACCGAGACCGCGATCAACGAGCGCGTCTCGTCCGACATCGCGCGCGCCGAGGCCATGGCCATCCCCGTGCTGCTGGTGCTGCTCGTGCTGATCTTCGGCGGGCTGGTGTCGGCGAGCCTGCCGCTTCTGGTCGGCGGCCTGGCCATCCTCGGCTCGTTCACCGCGCTGCACGCGCTCACCTACGTCACCGACGTGTCGATCTTCGCGGTGAACATCACCACGTTCCTCGGGCTCGGCCTCGCCATCGACTACGGGCTGTTCATGGTGAGCCGGTTCCGGGAGGAGATCCGGCGCGACGGCCGCACGGCCGAGGACGCCCTCGCCGCGACCATGGCCACCGCCGGACGCACCGTCGCGGTGTCCGGCGTGACCGTCGCCGTGTCGCTGTCCGGGCTGCTGCTGTTCGACCAGAAGTTCCTCGTCTCGATGGGCTACGGCGGGATCGCGACCGTGGTCGTCTGCATGGTCGGGGCGCTGACCGTGCTGCCCGCGCTGCTGGCCGCGCTCGGCCCGAAGGTGAACGCGCTGTCGATCCGGCGGCGCGGCCGGAACCGCGAGGACGGCGCGGAGAGCCGCATCGACGGCTGGTGGGGCCGGGTGGCGCACAGCGTCATGCGCCGGCCGCTGATCTACGTCGTCGCCACCGTGGCGCTGCTCCTGGCGCTCGGCGCCCCGTTCCTGCGCATCGGCTGGGGCGGCGTGGACGCCAGGGTCATGCCGGACGGCGCCGACGCCCGCGTCGTCGCCGAGACGCTGGAGACGCAGTTCCCGCGCAACGCCACGAGCCCGATCGAGGCCGTGGTGACGGGGACGTCCGACCGGGCCGCGGTCCAGGCGTACGGGGACCGCCTGGCCGCGCTGCCCGGGGTCACGGACGCGACCGTGACCGGCGCCGAGGGCACCACGACGCGGATCGCGCTGCGCTACGACGCCGACCCCAACTCCGACGCCGCCCGCGCCCTCGTCCAGGACGTCAGGGACGTACCCGCACCGCCCGGCGCGCAGTCGCACGTCGGGGGCGCCACCGCCGGCGTCGTCGACCAGCTCGACAGCATCGGCTCGACCCTGCCCTGGCTCGCCGTCCTCGTCGGCGGCGCGACGTTCGCCCTGCTGTTCCTGGCGTTCGGGTCGGTCCTGCTGCCGCTGAAGGCCATCGTGATGAACACGCTGTCGCTGGCGGCCACGTTCGGCGCGGTCGTGCTGATCTTCCAGGACGGGCATCTGTCCGGGCTGCTGAACTTCACCGCGACCGGCACGATCTCCCCGGCGATGCCGATCCTGATGCTGGCCATGCTGTTCGGCATCTCGATGGACTACGAGGTGTTCCTGCTGTCGCGGGTCCGCGAGCAGTACGACCTGACCGGCGACAACACCGCGGCGGTCGCCGCCGGCGTCCGGCGCACCGGCGCCATCATCACCAGCGCCGCCGTGCTGTTCATCGTCGTGATCGGCGCGTTCGCGACCTCGGGCATCACGTTCATCAAGATGACCGGCGTCGGGATGGCCATCGCGATCGCGCTCGACGCGACGATCGTCCGGGCGCTGCTGGTGCCCGCGACGATGCGGCTGCTGGGCCGCGCGAACTGGTGGGCGCCCGGCCCGCTCGCCAGGCTCTACCGCCGGTACGGCATCCGCGAGGGCGACTCGCCCGCGCCGCCGCCCCGGACGGAACTGGAGCCCGTGGGCTGACCCCCGGCCCGTTCCGGCGGCCGGCGCGTGCGACGCGCCGGCCGCCAATGCGTGCAAACCGCTTGTGATCTCCCTCACCCGCCGGAAGACTGAACGTCATTCGACCGGCGGCACAGCGTCGTCCCACCGGCGGCACCTCGCGTGACACGCCCCACGGCACAGGCCCCGGCGACTCTCTCATCACATTTACGGGTCGTTCCTTTGGAGGCACCATGTCCACGCAGGTGATCAGCGATGCCGAGACGGCACTCGGGCACCTTGAGCGCCTGACCGACGAACTGCGCTCCCGCGGCTGGGCCGTCGAGGTCGCCGCCCCCGCCGACCGGTGGCCCTGCGCGATCGTCGCCGACCCGCGGACGCGGGCGATGAACGAGAACGTCATCGCGGCCCGGGAACGGTCGGACGACAGCTGGTCGTACTTCTACGGCTGGGGCGAGCGCATCGCGCCGGCCGCCGACCCGTCCGCCGCCGCCACTGCGCTCGCCCGCGTCCTCACCGCCCGCCGCGACAACTAGATCCCGCCCCGACGGCCAGGTCCCGCCCCGACGAGCAGGTCCCGCCCCGACGCACGTCCACGTGAACAAGTGCGGACCCAAGCCCGAGGATGCCGGGCCGCACTACCAGAACCCGGACGCTCCGGACGGTGCCCCGCCCTCCAAGAAGGAGATCTGGCTCGACGTCAAGATCGAGCCCGGCGGCGGCGGGCGGGTCCGTGCCCGGGTGCGGGCGCTCAGGCCGACTTGCGGCTGCGGCTCTTCGCCGGCTCTTTCTTCTGGCCCGGCTTCGACGACTTGCGCGCGGCCGGCTTCTTCTCCGCCCCGCCCTTGCCGGACGCGGCCTTGCCGTCCTTCTCGCCGCGGCTCTTCTTGGCCGCCTCGACGCTCGCGCGCAGCGCGCTGAGCAGGTCGGCGGCGGGCTCCTCCTCGGGACCCTCGGCGGGCCGCGCCACCTCCCGGCCCTCGATCTTGGCGTCGATCACCGACTGGAGGGCCTCCCGGTAGGCGTCCTTGTACTCCGACGGGTCGAACTCCCCCTCCATCGACTCGATCAGCGACGTCGCCATCGACAGTTCCTGCTTGCGGGTCTCGATGTCCTCGTCCAGGAACGGGAAGTCGGGCGTGCGGACCTCGTCCGGCCACAGCATCGTCTCCAGCACGAACACGCCCTGCCGGACCCGCAGCGTCGCCAGCGACTCCCGCTGCCGGATCGCGATCTTGACGATGGCGACCTGGCCCGAGCTCTCCAGCGCGTCCCGCAGCAGCACGTACGGCTTGGCGCCCTGCGCGTCGGGCTCCAGGTAGTACGACTTCGCGAAGTAGATCGGGTCGACCTCCTCCGCCTCCACGAACTGCAGGACGTCGATCCGGCGGCTGGACGTCAGCGGCAGGTCCGCGAAGTCCTCGTCGGTGAGGATCACCATCTCGCCGCTCGGCAGCTCGTACCCCTTGGCGATGTCGGAGTACGGCACCTCCTCGCCGTCGGCGGTGCACACGCGCTTGTACTTGATGCGCGCCCCGTCCTCCCGGTGCACCTGATGGAAGCTGACGTCCCTCTGCTCGGTCGCCGAATACAGCTTCACCGGGATCGTCACCAGCCCGAACGAGATGGCGCCCTTCCAGATACTGCGCATGACCAGTCCCTACCCACCACGTTCCGACAACCCACCACGTCCCGACAACCCACCACGTCCCGACCCAGCACGTTTCCCGTCCATAGCGTCGCAAGCTCGTTCGATTTGCGCCAGAACGGACCCTTGATCCTTTTCTGCGGGGCCGGACCGGGTAAGACGGCGGTATGACCATGCCGTGGCCGGTTGAGCCGATGATGGCCGCCACCGGGAACCTTCCCTCCGACGGCGAGCAGTGGGGCCTGGAGCTGAAATGGGACGGCGTCCGCGTCCTGTCGCACGTCTCCGCCGACGGCGTCCGGGCCACTGGGCGGCGCGGCAACGACGTCACGAGCCGCTACCCGGAGCTGTCCGCCCTGGTCGATCTCCTCCCCCACCACGACGTCGTCCTCGACGGCGAGGTCGTCGCGTTCGAGGAGGGACGGCCCAGCTTCGAACGCCTCCAGCGCCGCATGCACGTGACCCAGCCCGACCCCAGACTGATCCGGGAGGTGCCCGTCAGGTACGTGGTGTTCGACATCCTGTTCCTGGACGGGCACGTCCTGTACGACATGCCGTACGCCGACCGCCGCACCCTGCTGGACGAACTGGACCTGGCCGGAACCGGCCCGGTGGAGGTGCCCCCGTACCTGCACGGCGGCGACACCGCGCAGGTGAACGAGTTACTCGCCTTCACCCGGGAGCAGCACCTTGAGGGGGTGCTCGCAAAACGCCTCGACTCCCCGTACCGTCCGGGCCGGCGCGTCGACTTCTGGCGCAAGGTCAAGAACTTCATGACACGCGAGGTCATCGTCTGCGGCTGGAAACCCGGCAAGGGACGGCGCGAAGGCGGCGTGGGCTCGCTGCTCCTCGGCGAGTACGACGTCAAAGGGCTGCTGGGCTTCGTCGGGCACGTCGGCACCGGCTTCACCGACCGCGCCCTGGACGAGCTGTACGAGACGCTGTGGCCCCTGCGGCGCCCCACGAGCCCCTACGACGAACCCGTCCCGCGCGAGTTCGCCCGTGACGCCCAATGGGTTGAGCCACAACTCGTCGGGGAGGTCGCCTACAGCGAGCGCACCAGGGACGGCCGCCTCCGCTTCCCGTCCTGGCGCGGCCTCCGCGACGACAAGGACCCGCTGGAGGTCACCAGTGAGCAGTAGATCCTGGAGGACCTGTGGCCGGTAAGCGGACGACCGTGGAGGTCGAAGGGCAGCAGCTCTCGCTGTCCAACCTCGACAAAAACCTCTACCCGGAGTTCACCAAGGGCGAGGTCATCGACTACTACGCCCGCATAGCCCCGGTGATGCTGCCGCACCTGAAGGACCGTGCCGCGACCCGGATCCGGTGGCCGGACGGGGTGGACGGCGGCAAGTTCTTCGAGAAGAACGCGCCGTCCCACACCCCGGACTGGGTGCGGACGGCCACGATCCCCACTCCCGGCAGTTCGACGGGGCGCGACACGCTCGACTTCGTCGTCGTCGACGACCTGCCAACGCTCGTGTGGTGCGCCAACCTCGCCGCGCTAGAACTGCACGTGCCGCAGTGGAAGGTCGGGGCGCGCGGCAAGGTGCATGCACCCGATCTGGTCGTCTTCGACCTGGACCCGGGCCCGCCCGCCACCATCGTGGAGGCGTGCGAAGTGGCGGCGCTGCTCCGCGACGTGCTCGCCGAGGACGGCCTGGAGTCCTACCCGAAGACGAGCGGGAAGAAGGGGCTGCACCTGTATGTCCCGGTCAAGGAGCCCAAGGAGGCGGAGCGGACGTCGGAGTACGCCAAGGCCGCCGCGCAGCGGCTCGCCGAGGAGCATCCCCGGCTGGTCGTCGCGAAGATGGACAAGCGGCTGCGCAAGGGCAAGATCTTCGTCGACTGGAGCCAGAACAACCCCGCGAAGACGACCGTCGCCCCCTACTCGCTGCGCGCCGCGAGCCGCCCGTCCGTCTCGACCCCCATCACGTGGGACGAGCTGGAGTCCTGCGAGGACGTCGCCGACCTGGTGTTCACCCCGGGCGACGTCCTCGGCCGCGTCGAGAAACACGGCGACCTCCTGGAGCCGCTGCTGAAGGACCACCGGCCTCTCCCCTAGCCGGCCCTCTCGATTCTTTCGCGTGCCCTATGTGTTCGAATCGGCACTCTCCGGCGCCGGATTCCGCCACCATGGTCGCGGGGACACGGCGGAAGGATGAACAGTTGGCGGACAACCACCACTACGACGCCGTGGTGCTGGGCGGGGGAACGGCCGGGGAACTGGTGGCGTCCGGGCTCGCCCGCGCGGGCCGGGACGTCGCGCTCGTCGAGAGACGCCTGGTCGGCGGGGAGTCGCCGTACTTCGCGTGCGTGCCGTCCAAGTCGCTGCTGCTGTCGGCGCGGCGCGGCGAGACGTGGGAGATGGCCCTCGCCCGGCGCGACGCGCTGGCCGGGCACCGCGGCGACGATCCGGCCGTCGCGCGGATGGCCGAGGCCGGCGTGACCGTCCTGCGCGGCCGGGGCCACGTCGCCGGACCGGGCCTGATCGAGGTGGACGGGGCCGGGCACGGCTTCGACGACCTCGTCGTCTGCACCGGCAGCGAGCCGGTGATCCCGCACGTCGACGGCCTCGCCGACGTCCCGCTGTGGACGAGCGACGAGGCGCTGTCGGTGCCGGACCTGCCGCGCCGGCTGGTGATCCTCGGCGGCGGCCCGGTCGGCTGCGAGATGGCGCAGGTGTACGCGTCGTTCGGGTCGCAGGTCTCGGTCGTCGAGGCGTCCGGGAGGCTGCTGACCGCCGAGGCGCCGTTCGCCGGGGAGGTCCTCGCCGACGCGCTGCGCCGGATGGGCGTCGACCTGCGGCTCGGCGCCGACGCCGGCCATGCGGGGCGCAAGGACACCGGGCTGCGGCTGTGGCTGTCGGACGGCGGGACGCTCGACGCCGACCGCGTCCTCGTCGCCGCCGGCCGCCGTCCCCGCGTCGAGGGGATCGGGCTGGAGAACCTCGGCGTCGCCTTCGCGCCGGGGCACGGGATACCGGTGGACGAGACGTGCCGGGTGCCGTCCGACGCGGGCCGGGTCTGGGCGGCGGGGGACGTCACCGGCATCGCCCGCACCACCCACGCCGCGCGCTACCAGGCGCAGGTGGCGCTGTCCAACCTCCTCGGGCGGCGCCGCGAGGCCGACTACCGCGCGGTCCCCCGCGTCGTCTACACCACGCCCACCGTCTACGCGGTGGGGATCTCGCCCAGGCAGGCCGCCGAACTCGGCATAGACCTCCACACCGCCGGGTACGACCTCGCCGCAACGGCCCGGGCGGCGGTCGAGGCCGACGAACGCGGCCGGGTGGAGCTGTACGCCGACCGGTCCCGCGGGGTGCTGGTCGGCGCCGCCGCCGCCGGACTCAACGCCGAGGAGTGGATGAGCGAGATCGCGCTGGCCATCCGTGCGGAGACGCCGCTGAGCCTGCTCACCGACGTCGTCCACGCGTTCCCGACCTACGGCGAGTCCGTCGAGGCGCCGCTTCGGGAACTGGCCGCGAACCTGTGAGGCAGCCGTTCTTGGAAAAGGACGCATGAGGAGGACGCGTGATGAGCGAGACTGACGATCTGGACCCGCCCGCACCGGGCGGCGCGGACACCGCGGGCGAGGCCAACGAGGCCGATGCCGCCGAGCAGCGGGCCGCGCTCGACGAGGACGAGCGCCCCCGCGAGTGGTACGCGCAGGTGCCGGACGACGTCAACGAGGCGGACGTGGTCGAGCAGCGGTTCGAGGTGCCGCTCGATGAGGACGACTACCGGTGACGCCCGCCCGGCCCCCGCACGGGCGGCCCCGCTGGTCCCCGGCACAGTCAACAAAGTTTCCGGAAGGTGCCGCGGTGGATGCCGGAGACCCTCGCCGGAAATACACTGACCTGCGTGAGGAACGTCGGCGTGCTTTGGCCGTGACCGGCGGAGTTACTCGCACGTAGGATGATGAGGTTGTTCCCGCGCGGCGGATCCCCCGACCGCCGCTAGATCGTTGATCGGAGAGTGTGGTGACCGCGACCCCGGACGCACGCCCCCGCGGCACGAGGCTGCCGCGACTGGCGCGCCGCAGGCAACTGCTCGGCGCGGCCCAAGAGGTGTTCGTCGCGCAGGGGTACCACGCGGCGGCGATGGACGAGATCGCCGAGCGCGCAGGCGTCAGCAAACCCGTGCTCTACCAGCATTTCCCGGGCAAGCTGGAGCTGTACCTGGCCCTGCTGGACGAGCACGCCGAGGCCCTGGTGAAGATCGTCCGCGACGCCCTTGAGTCCACCACGGACAACAAACTGCGCGTCCAGGCGAGCATGCAGGCCTTCTACGACTTCGTGGCCGGAGACGGCGAGGCGTACCGCCTCGTCTTCGAGTCCGACCTGCGCAACGTCGCGCCCGTGCGGGCGCGCGTCGACCGCGCCAACCAGCAATGCGCCGAGATGATCGCCCAGGTCATCGCCGAGGACACCAACGCCCCGGCCGAGGAGGCGCACCTGCTCGGCATGGGCCTCGTCGGCATGGCGGAGGTCAGCGCCCGCTTCTGGCTGTCGCAGCACCGGGCGATCCCGAAGGACACCGCCGAGAAGATCATCGCCCGGCTGGCCTGGCGCGGCATCTCCGGCTTCCCCCTGTCGACCGAGTCCACCTGACGGCCCCGGGGGGGCGACGCGCAGGCCGCCCCCGCGCCGGGTTTCACCCTCGGCCGAACGCCGTGACGGCGCATCCGACGATCTCCGTGCGACGATCGGGAGAAGAGCCCGCCGGTGGTCGGCGGGACGTCGATCGACGACGGGAGCATCGCGTGCAGGTTCGCATCGGTGTGCAGAACGTTCCGAAGGAACTCGTGGTAGACACCGGGCAGTCGGCCGACGAGGTCCAGGAGGCGCTGGCCGACGCGCTGTCCGAGCCGCGCGGGGTTTTCGTGCTCCAGGACCGCCGCGCCGGCCGGGTCGTCGTCCCCGCCGAACGGGTCGGCTACCTGGAGATCTCCGAGGACGAGCAGCGCAACGTGGGCTTCGGCTCCAAGTACGCGTGAGCGGCGCGGGTTTACCCCGTTCCACCGGGCCTTGACCTGCCCTTTGTTTCATTCCGGCACAGCGGGCATATCGATCTCCGACCACGGGCCCCCGGGCCCACGGAAAACGGAATGGATGATCGACATGCTCACGACGATCCTCTGGTTCATCGTCGTCGGTGCCGTCATCGGAGCCCTGGCACGGCTGCTCGTCCCCGGACGCAACCCGATCGGTGTCCTGCTCACGATCCTCGTCGGGATCGCCGGCGCCCTCGTCGGCGGAGTCATCGCCGACGCGCTCGGCGCGGGAACGCTGATCGCCGTCGTGTTCGCCGTGGTGATCGCCGCGCTGGGGGTGGCCGCGCTCACCTCGCTGAACACCCGCGGCGACGGCCGCAAGGGCCGGCGCCACGGCTGGCGCCCCGGCCGCCGCACCTTCTAGGGCGGCGAAGTCTCCAGGGGGACCGAGTCACGCGGTGCGGGCTCCCCCCTGCCTCCACCGGCCGGAAGCCCCCGCCACCTGCAGGCGGGGGCTTCCCCCGTTCCCGTGCCCCGATGTCCGGATGTGGCCGTTCTGACAGGCCCCTCGACCGGCCGTCCGCCCGGTTCCGGCGGCGGCGGATACTCCCTGGCGGGCGGGGCATGGAATAGATGAAACCGTGGAAATGTTGAGTCCACTGATCGGCTATTGGTGTATGCAATCAACGGTCGGTACACTGCGTCGCGGAGTGTGACCGCACGCAGCCACAGCGAGTGACTGCTTTCAACCCCTGACTGCGGTCGCCGACGGATTTTGATCAACGGCTGGTCCCTCCCGCGCGAGCGCGCGGCCCAAGGAACGATCGGCGGGCGCGCCCACACGGCCGCGCCCTCCGGCGAGCCGCGCCGCACCGGGGAGCGGAGACCCCGCATATTGGAGGCTGAAAGCCCTGACTACCTTTCGTGAACTCGGGGTCGTACCCGAGATAGCAGATGCCCTCGAAGCAGAGGGCATCGTCGATGCGTTCCCCATCCAGGAGCTCGCCCTGCCGATCGCGCTGGGCGGGCACGACATCATCGGCCAGGCCCGCACGGGCACCGGCAAGACCCTCGCGTTCGGAGCCGCGCTGCTGCAGCGCATCGAGCACGGCGGCCGAGCGCCGCAGGCGCTCGTGGTGGCCCCGACCCGCGAGCTGGCCCTTCAGGTCACCGACGACCTCCTCGTCGCCGGCGGCAAGCTCGGCTCCCGCGTCCTGTCGGTCTACGGCGGCCGCGCGTACGAGCCGCAGATCGACGCGCTCCGCGAGGGCGTCGACGTCGTCGTCGGCACCCCGGGCCGTCTGCTCGACCTCGTCAAGCAGAAGCACCTTGACCTGTCGCAGGTCGGGATCCTGGTGCTGGACGAGGCCGACCGGATGCTCGACCTCGGCTTCCTGCCGGACATCGAGCGGATCATCGACCGGATCCCGGCGCAGCGGCAGACGATGATGTTCTCGGCGACCATGCCGGGCGAGATCGTCGCACTGTCGCGCCGCTACCTGACCCGTCCCACCAATGTGCGGGCCGAGTCGCACACCGAGTCGGACGCGACGCCGCAGGTCGTCCAGCACGTGTTCCAGGCCCATCAGATGGACAAGCCGGAGATGATCGCGCGTCTTCTGCAGGCCGACGGACGCGGGCTGACCATGATCTTCTGCCAGACCAAGCGGGCCTGCGACCGGGTCGCCGCCGATCTGGTGCAGCGGGGTTTCGACGCCGCCGCCGTGCACGGCGATCTCGGTCAGAGCCAGCGTGAGCGGGCGCTCCGCGCGTTCCGCAGCGGCAAGATCGGCGTGCTGGTCGCCACCGACGTCGCGGCCCGCGGTCTCGACGTCGACGACGTCACCCATGTCGTCAACTACGAGTGCCCCGACAGCGCCGACACCTACGTGCACCGCATCGGCCGGACCGGCCGCGCGGGCAAGGAGGGCGTCTCCGTCACGTTCGTCGACTGGTCCGACCTCACCCGGTGGAAGCTGATCAACGGCACGCTCGACCTGCCGTTCGCCACACCGGAGGAGACCTACTCCACGTCCCCGCACTTCTTCTCCGTGCTCGGCATTCCCGAGGGCACGAAGGGCAAGCTGCCGAAGGACCAGCGGCACGGCCGCGCCGGGCTGGACGCCGAGGAGCTGGAGGACATCGGCGAGACGGGCAAGACCCGCAGCCACGACCGCGGCCACGACCGTGACCGCGGCCACGACCGTGACCGGGAGCGGCCGCGGCCGCGGCGCCGCAAGGGCAACCGGACCCGCACCCGCGCCGGCAAGCCGGTGGAGGCCACCGCGACGGAGGCCGACACCGCGGTCGCCGGTGGGGCGGCCTCCCGCAAAGAGACCGCCGCGGACGACAACGTCGTCGACGCCGTCGCCACGGAGCGCAAGCGCAGCCGGTCGCGCCGGCGCACCCGCGCCGGCAAGCCGACGACCGGAACGACCGAGGCGTCGCAGAGCGCCTGACTCCGCACAGCACCAACCGCGAGACCCCGCTCGGTCTCGCGGTTGAGTCGCGGTCTCAGGGCTGCGCGTCCCGCAGTTTCAACGCGGTGCCTGGATGGTCGGTGACGAGGACCGCGACGCGCGGGTCGTCGAGGAACCGCCGCATGACCGGTTCGGCGTTGACCGTCCAGACCATCGCGGGGATCCCCGCGCGGCCGCACTGGCGCAGCACCCCGACGCGGGCCAGCCGGTGGTTGACGGCGACCATGTCGGCGCCCGCCTTGCGGATCAGGCGCAGCGGCGCGAAGTCGTTCGCGACGCCCTTCTCCCACAGGTTGCGTCCCACCGACAGGGCCGTCCGCACCCCCGGGAAGGCCCTCTTGATCTGCACGAGCGACAGGACCTCGCGGGTGGTGACGACGAAGCCGTCCCGCCCGAACGCGTCGATCGCCAGCGCCACGGTCTCGTGCTCGCAGCCGCGTTCCTTGAGGTCCAGATGCCCCTGCGCCCGCCCGGCGATGATCTGCATCGCCTCGCCGACCAGCGGGACGGGCCGCGGCGACAGCTCCTGGACCCGTTCGTAGGTGAGCCGTTTCAGCGGCAGCCCGGCGAGCTCCGGGTCATGGTGGACGACGAGCCGCCCGTCCCCCGTCCGCCTGATGTCGATCTCCACGTACTCGGCCCCGGACTCGGCGGCCGCGCTGAGCCCGGTCAGGCCGCCTTCGTCGCGGCGGTGCGCGGAGATGGCAGGCTTCGGACGCACGGTGCCGACGCTACCACCGAAACTTTTTCACCCGTGGGCGTTGCCGCCCATTGACTAGGGTGGTTCCCCGTGAGTACGCCCCGGTTCCTGAGCCTGCCCCCCGGCGTTCGCCGGACGAACATCGAGACCTCCCGCGGCGCCTTCGCCGCCCTGGAGGCCCTTCCGGGATCCGGTGTGCCCGAACGCCGCCCCGCCCTCCTCGTCCCCGGCCTCACCGGCAGCAAGGAGGACTTCCTCGCCGTCCTGCACACGCTCGCGGCGTCCGGCCGCCGGGTCGTGTCGATCGACATGCGCGGCCAGTACGAGTCCATCGGGCCGGACGACCCGTCCGCCTACACCCGTGCCGCGCTCGGCGAGGACATCAGCGCCCTGCTGGAGACCCTCGGCCCCGAGCCGGCGCACCTCGTCGCCCACTCGTTCGGCGGCCTGGTCTGCCGCGAGGCGGTGCTCGCCGACCGGGTCCGTCCCGCGTCGTTCACCCTGATGAGCTCGGGCCCCGCGGCCATCACCGGGCCGACCGCGGACAAGGCCAAGGCCCTCCGCGACGCCATTCCCGAACTCGGCATGGAAGCGATCTGGTCGATCGCCCTCGAACCCGACTACAACGGACGCGGTCTCCAGGAGGAGATCATCGCTTTCATCAAGGCCCGCACGCTCGGCAACTCCGAGAGGGGCCTGGTCTGCATGTCCAACGAGATCCTCACCGCCCCCGACCGCGTCGACGAACTCGCCAAGCACTGCGCCGGCGCCGGCCTGCGCACCCTCGTCCTCTACGGCGAGGACGACGACGCCTGGGAGCCCGCCGTCCAGGCCGTGATGGCCGAACGCCTCAACGCGTCCAAGGTCGTCATCCCCGGCGCCGCCCACTCCCCCGCCTGGGACGCCCCCGAAACCACGGCCGCCGCCCTCCTGGCCTTCTGGGGCCAGGCCGAGCAGAACCTCCGCTGAGACCACTTCCGGTCGCATCCGGCACGGCGAACGGACGAACCGGCCAGACTTTCCGGATGACCCTGCGGAGCTATCGATCGCTGGCCCTCATGGCCTTCGGCGCCGCCTTCTGCGCGTACCTGTTCTTCTGGTGCCTCAACCTGACGATCTCGGGAGAACTGCCGGACTACTCGTTCGGCCGGCTCCTGGGCGTGGGCGTGATCATGGTCGGCGCCCTCTACCTCTCCTTCGCCTGCGCGATGTCCCTGCGCAAGCGGGTGGTGATCGGCGAGGACGGCATCGACATCGTCCACACCTTCAAGCGGGAGCACCTGCCCTGGGACGAGATCACCGACGTTTCGACGGGTTTCAAGGGCCGCTTCTGGGATGTGGAAGTGCAGGCGGGAGGCAAGAAGCGGCTTCTGCTGCTCGTTCCGGTCAGCGTCTTCCACGGCACGGAACACGGCGAGCGCTACGCCCACGCCCCGCCGCAAGCCCCGCGACGCCTCCGCACCCAATACGCCTACCTGCGGGAAACCTGGGAAGCCCACCACAGGGGCGAAACCACCACGACGTCCCCCTAGGTACGGCCCTTCTGGCCGACGCGGGGGTCACCCTTCCGTGGACGTCCCCTTCGCCGCCCAGCGAGTGGCCCACCGCTCAAGCCTCATGAGGTCCGTGCACAGATCCCGGCCGTCGGCGGTCAGCGTGTACCCGCGGTCCGCGCGCTCGATGATGCCGGCCTCGTCCAGCTCGGCGAGCCGTTGCGCCAGCACGCTGGAGGAGACGCGGTCACAGCGCCGTTGCAACTCGCGGAACGTGGACGCCGGGGCCTGGGCGAGTTCCCAGATGACACGCAGGGCCCAGCGGCGGCCGAGCAGATCGAACAGCGCCATGATCGGCCGTCCGCCGGCCGATCCCCGGACCGGCCGGCCTGGCAGCGGTGTTGGCGAGCCGGCCGGCCGGTCTGAGCCGAGTGCCATGGGTCAACGTCCTCCCAGATCGCGGATATCCGCTTCTATTTTCGAAGCATGTCGTGTTAGCGTCCTCGTATGCCTCGATTTTCAAAGCAGACGGTACCGCCACGGCTCGATCCCGTCGAACCCCCGTACGACGCCCAGACGGCCACGGCCCTGGAAGCGCTGGGCCCGCCCATCGCCCTGTTCAGGATCTTCGCCCGCCGGCCGGAGCGGGCACGCGGAATCCACGGCTGGGGACGGTACTACCTGTCACGCGAGTCGGCCCTGACCCTGCGCCACCGCGAGCTGGTGATCGACCGCACCACCGTGCGATGCGGGGCCGAGTACGAGTGGGGAATCCACACCGCGGTCTTCACCGCGAAGGCCGGGCTCGACGGCGACCAGATCCGCTCCATCGTCGCCGGCGGCCCGGGCGACGCCTGCTGGACCGATCCCGCCGACCGCGCGGTGCTCCACGCCGTGGACGCCCTGTGCGACACCAACGACCTGTCCGACGACCAGTGGCGGGAGCTGACCCGCGCGATCGGCGACGAAGCGGCCGTGGACCTCCTCCTGCTGTGCGGCTGGTATCACGCGATCTCCTTTGTCGCGCGCGTTCTGCGCCTCCCGCCCGAACCCGGCACTCCGGCGTTCACCGACTATCGCCCCTGAGCCGGCCGGCTGGAGCGCGCCCGGCTACGCCGCCCGGCGGTACTCGCCGGGCGGGACTCCGAAATGGCGGCGGAACGCCAGGTGGAAGCCCACCGACGACCGGTACCCGACCCGTTCGGGAATCCCCGCCAGCGGCGTCGCCGTCTCGGCGAGCAACCGGGCCGCCTCCCGCATCCTCCGCCCGGCCAGATGGCGGGCGGGCGCCTCACCGACCAGCCGGGTGAACGCCGCCGCGAACGCCGACCGCGACATCCGCGCCTCCCGGGCTAGCGACTCCAGCGTCCACGGCTCGGCGTAACGGGTCTGGATCGCCAGCAGCGCCCGCCCGATCGCCGGGTCGCGCAGTGCCGGCGGCATGCCGCCGAGGCGCTCCAGCGCCACCCTGAGCGCCAGCACGAAGACCAGCTCGAACGCGCGCAGCGCGGCAAGGCCCCCGTACCGCTCGGTCAGCCCCTCCAGCGTCCCGGACAGCAGCGGCTCGGCGGCCAGCACCCCGCGGTCGAGCACGATGATCTCCGGCAGCGACCGGTACAGCGGCGACATCGCGGCCTCGTCGTAGTGGAGGCCGCCGCAAAGCAGATCGGTCACGCGGCCGGGCCCGTCCACCCGTACCTCGGTCGTGGACCCCGCCGGACGTCCGGGGAGCATCAGATCCAGCGGGGTCGTGGCGCGCCCCGGCCGGTCCGCCAGCTCGTGCGCCGTCCCGTACGGGAAGATCGCCAGCTCGCCCGGGCCCAGCATGACCGGCTCGGACGACCCGGGCATCGTGATCGCGCATTCACCGGACCGCACGTAGTGCAGGATCGCGTTGCGCTCCTGGTCACCCCGGAACCCCCACGGCGCCCGCGCCTCCCAGCGGCTGACGAACACGCCCTCCAGCCGCAGCGGAGCGAGCAGCTCATCGAGAAGATCGGCTGGACGATCGTTAATCACACCAGGACTCACGCTTATAGAAGGTACTCCCCGCCTTCGGCAGGCTGGGCACCATGACCGAGACATACCTGGTGATCGGCGCGACCGGCGCACAGGGCGGCGCCGTCGCGAAGCGCCTCGAAAGGGACGGGCACAGCGTCCGCGGCTTCAGCCGCAAGCACGGCGACCTCGCCGACCCGGCCGCGGTGCGGGACGCCTTCGGGGGCGTGTCCCGCGCGTCGGTGACCCTGCCCATGGTGTTCGACCGGGACCTCGTGGCGCGGTACGTGGACAACATCATCGCCTCAGCCCGCCACTGCGAACGGCTCGTCCTCAACACGAGCAACCGGCTGCCCGCCGCTCGAACGTCCGTCGCCGCCTTCGAGACCAGACGCGACGCGGCCGACGCCCTGCTCGACTCCGGCATCCCCACCGTCGTGCTGCGTCCGCCCGTCTACCTGGAGAACCTCCATCCGGCCGGCGGCGTCCTGCCCTACCCGATCCCGCCCGGCCACCGGGTGGCCTGGCTCGCCCACGACGACCTCGGCGCCCTCACCGCCGCCGCCTTGGACCGCGACGACCTCGTCGGAACCTCGGTGGACATCGGCGGCAGGGACGTCATCACCGGCCCGGAACTCGCGTCCGCCTTCGGCGCGGACTACGTCCCGCTGGAGCCCGACGCGTTCCAGGCGTTCATGACCCCGGTGATCGGCGAGGCCGCCGCGACGGGAGTCGCGGGCACCTACCGCTGGGTTTCCGCCCCGGAGAACGCGAACTTCTACGACGGCGACCCGGACAAGGTGGAGGCCCTCTTCGGCGTCGACCTCACTCCGCTCCGCACGTGGGCCGCCCGATGAACGCCGTCGAGGAGGTCGTCGAGCACCACCGCTTCATCGAGTCCTGGCTGAACGGAACGGCGACCGGCCTGGGCGGCTTCTTCGACATGCACACGCCTGACTTCACCTGGTACGACCCGGACGGCGCCATGCTCACACTCCCGGATCTGCGCACCGCCATGGAGAAGGCCCACGGCACCGCACCCGGCCTGCACATCCAGATCGTCGAACCACGCGTGCTCCTGGACCGCGACGGACTGGCCGTCGTCACGTACGAGGAACACCATCCCGACAGCGCCCGGCGAGCCGTCGCGATCATGGTTCCCGACCCGGGCGCCCGCAACGGCCTCCGCTGGCGCGGCCTCCACGAAACCTGGACACGCTGAGCATGCTCGGGCCGGGCAGACACCCGGCCCGAGCACCCCTCGATCAGCGTTCAGTGACCGGAAAGCCACACACCGCAGGCGGCTCCGTCCTACGCTGGCCGCATGCCGGTGGATTACCGAGCCCCCAACATCAACGCGCGGAGCCTGGGGCAGCATCTGCGCCGGATCCGCGAGATCCTCGAACTCTCCTACAGCGATGCGGCGTCCCACCTCGGCGTCAACGCCGACTGGCTGGCCCGCGTCGAAACGGGCTTCGGGCCCGTGACGCCGGCCCAGGTCGCCGAGATCCTGGACGCCTACGGCACCCCGCGCCACATCCGGGACGTCCTGGTCGACCTGGCCTCCCGCCCCGAAGGCCCGCCGTGGCTCGCCCACCACGTGGGACGCATGAAGGCGCTCGTCCGCGACATCTACACCGTCGAGTCGGAGTCCTCGCTCGTCCACACCTTCGGCATCGGCCGGATCCCCGAGCTGGCCCGCTGCGAGGAGTACGCCCGCCTGGTGTTCGAGCACCACATCCCCGAGGTGGACGTGGAGCAGGAATGGGACCTCCTGCGCAGCCGCCAGCAGCACCGCCCCGGCGGCGAGCCCCGCACCCTCGACGTGATCCTCGACGGCTTCATGCTGGAACACCACGGCGGGCCGCCGGACGTCCTCCGCGCCCAACTCACCCACCTGCTCGACCTCCCCGCCGACGGCCGGTCCACCGTCCGCGTCATCCCCCCGGACACCGGCGTCCACGCGGGAATCAACGGCTCCTTCGACGTCCTGGAATACCCCGGCCTCCCCGACCGCATCTCCATCGTCCACACGGCCCTCGGCATAGACGCCGCCCAGGCCGACCTCTGGGACACCTGGCACAGGATCGAAGAGGTGACCCTCACCCCCGAAGACTCCCGCACCTACCTGACCGACCTCCGCACCACCTTGGCCGAGCAGTAGCGAACCGGCCCGGCGGGCGGCCGCCGCTGGTTGAGTCAGGTCAGTTCGAGGCCGCCGTCGAGGGTCAGGGCCTGGCCCGTGACGATGACGTGGGCGGCCACGTCGGGCTGGCGTCCGATCGGGGCGCCGGCTGAAGCGCGGGCAATGCGTTCGTGACCGAGACTTGGCGGGGCCCCACCCCGGCCGACCTTCCCATCGAACTGGGCATATGCCACGCTCGGTAACGAACGTGACTATTTCGGCGGGTGTGACGGTCGGCGCCGTGGAGTCTCATCGTTCCGACGACGCGGCCGCCCGCTCGGGGGGAGGAACGATGCGGAAAGTAGTCGACTGCCGGGACATGCCGAGCGAGTCCGGGTGCACGCTCACCATCGCCGGCGAGGAGGACGAGGTCGTCCGCGCCGCCGCCGAGCACGCGGCCTCGGTGCACGGGCACACCGACAGCCCCGAACTGCGGGATGAGATCCGCCGCGGGCTCAAGAACGAGGAACTGAGCGTCCGTTAGGGGGCCGCACATGACTTTCGTGCAGATCATCGAGTACGAGACCAACCGCCCGGACGAACTCGACGCGCTGTTCGACGAGTGGGCGACCACCACCGAGGGCAAGCGGACCGCGTCGCACGAGACCCACACGCGGGACCATGACAATCCGGCCCACTTCGTGGACATCGTCGAGTTCCCGTCGTACGAGGCGGCGATGCGCAACAACGATCTGGCCGAGACCCGGCACATCGCCGCGGAGATCCAGGCCCGGTGCACCAACGGTCCACGGTTCATGAACCTGGACGTCATGCGCGACGAATCACTCTGACCGGTACCAGGCGGGGGTGCGTCCACGCCCCCGCCTGATCGCTGGACAAACGCGTAACATGATGGTTACATGTTTGCCGTGGACGTCTTCGACGCGGTGGCCGATCCGGTGCGGCGGCGCATCGTGGTCCTGCTCGTGGCCGGGCCGCGGACCGCCGGGGCGTTGGCGGCCGCGTTTCCGGAGATCAGCCGTCCCGCCGTGAGCCGGCACCTGCGGGTGCTGCGCGAGGCGGGGCTGATCAGCGCCGAGCTGGTGGGCCGGGAACGGCACTACCAGGTCGACCACCGGCCTCTGCAGGAGATCGAACGGTGGCTGTCCACCGTCCGCGGGCAGGTGTGGGAGCAGCGCCTCGACGCGCTGGAGACGGAAGTCCACCGGACGCGCCGCGACCGTACGCGTGCGGACGAGGAAGCACCGCCCAGGGATTCGAGGAGCACAGCATGAGCCCCACGCCCACCGGCCGGCTGATAGCCGCCGCCACAGGCACCGACCTGACGATGACGCGCGAGTTCAAGGCGGGAATCGAGGACGTCTGGGCGAGCCTCACCGAGCCGGAGCGGACGGCCCGCTGGTTCGCGCACTGGAGCGGTGAGGGGCGGCCGGGCGCCACGGTCCGGCTCAAGCTGACGCTGGAGGACGGCCAGCCGGAGAGCGACATGACGATCATCGCCTGCGAGCCGCCGCGCCGGCTCGAGGTCGAGAACATCGACGAGTACGGCCGCTGGCACCTGAAGGCACGGCTCGAAGAGGCCGGGGGCGTGACGACGCTGACGTTCGTCCACCACCTGGAACCCGGCGCCGACCCGGGCTCGATCGGGCCGGGCTGGGAGTACTACCTCGACCGGCTCGCGGCGCTCGTCCTGGGCACCGGCGCGCCCGAGTTCGACGACTACTACCCGGCGCAGCGCGAGTACTACGAGGGCCTGGCCGCGGGCTGAAACCGGTCCGCCGATGAGTTTTCCCGGTTTCGCGAGTCGACCTTTGAAACGACTCTGACCTGGAGGACCCATGACGACTGCATCCACCGGAACCCTTCGGGTGGACGACGCCCGGCTGCACTACGAGGTGCGCGGGAGCGGGCCGCTGCTGGCGTTCGTCGGCGCCCCGATGGACGCCCAGGCGTTCGAGCCGCTGGCCGACCTGCTCGCGACGGACCACACCGTCCTCACCACCGACCCCAGGGGGATCCAGCGGAGCCCGGTGGACGACCCCAGGCAGGACTCGACGCCGCCGCTGCGCGCCGCCGACCTGGCCCGGCTCATCGCGCACGTGGACGCGGGCCCGGCCGTGGCGCTGGGGTCCAGCGGCGGGGCCTGCACCGTCCTGGCGCTCGCGCAGGCCCATCCCGAGCAGGCCCGCGCGGTCATCGCCCACGAGCCCCCGCTCGCCGAGCTGCTGGACGACCGCGAGGAGATCCGCAAGGGGACCGACGACCTGATCGCCACCTACCTCGCCGGCGACGTCATCGGGGCGTGGGGGAAGTTCATGGCCCAGGCCGGCATCGTCCTGCCCGAGGGGGCGCTGGAGCAGATGTTCGGCGGCGAACGCGATCCGCAGCGGGTCACCGACGAACGCCGCTGGTTCGAGCACGAGTTGTTCGAGACCACGTTCTGGCCTCCGGACGTCGCCGCCTTGCGTTCCAGCGGGACCCACGTCGTCGCCGCCATCGGTGAGAACTCGGCCGGCGAACTCTGCGACCGCGCGACCCGGGCGCTCGCCGGCGCCCTCGGGATCGAGCCGACACTGTTCCCCGGCGGCCACGGCGGCTTCACCGAGGATCCCGCCCGCTTCGCCGTCCGCCTCCGAGAGGTCCTGGCCGAACTCCCCTGAGCCCGGCGGCCATGGTCGTGTCCCCCGGCGGGCGGGTCTGAGATCCTCGGATTCGTCACGCATCGGGGACAGGACACGGAGGGGCCGGTGGCCGAAGGCGTCAACGCGCTCGTGATCTTCACCGACGTGCGCGGGTTCAGCAGATGGTCGGAGGCCAACGAGGTGTTCGTCAACCTCCGCGGTTTCATCGACGGTTTCATGGCGGTCCTGCGGGCCCGGTTCAAGGCTCCGGCGTTCGAGATCAGGTCGCGGGGGGACGGGGCGCTCATCTACCGGCGGATCGACGCGGACCTCAGCCGGGCGGAGGTGAGCCGGCTGCTCGCCCGGACGCTGAACGCGGTGCGGCAGGTCGACGCCGACTTCGCGCGGCACTGCCGGGAGTTCGGCCGCCGTGTCGGGCACGGCGCGGAACTGAGCGCATTCTGCGCGGCATGGGCGAGGCGCGTGTCTGGGTGACCGCGGAGATCGCCTCGCAGTTCGTCCCGCGTGAGCGGCTGCGGGAGACGCCGGAGGTGCACGTGGCCGGGACGTGCGTCTCCGACGACGGCGGGCGGCTCCGGCTGCTGGTGGCCCGGCGGGCGCCCGGGCGGCGGCTGTTCCCGGGACTACTGGAGGGCTGCGGCGGGCAGCTGCGCAGGTCGGAGACGTTCGCGGACGGGGTCCGGCGTCATTTCCGGCTCGAACTCGGGCTGGACGTGGACGTCCTCGAAGATCTGCATGTGTTCTACACGATCCGGGAGCCCGGGGAGCCGGTCATCCCGGGCATCCGGTTCCTGTGCCGCAGGGTCGGGGGCAGGGAGCCCGCGTCCTCGAACCATTCCGAGCTCCGCTGGGTGCCGGCGGAGGAGTTCATGGACATCCCGGGCGAGGACTTCGTGGGCGACCTCAAGCACGAAGTGATCGAGCTGCTCGGACGGTACCGGGCGGGGCGGCCCGCCTGAGCTCGCGGCTCGGGTGGGGGGCGGTGTCGCGGGCCCCAACGGGTAATGACACACTTACTTGAGTTTGTCTCATGGAGGTAGTGAATGCCCGCGACCGTCCAGCCCCCCGAGAGCGTCACCTGGCGCGTCCACCTCGACCGGTCCATGTGGGTCGGCGGGGTGCGCAGCCTGATGCTCCAGGCTCTGCATCCGATGGCCATGTGGGGCGTCTGGCAGAACTCCAACTTCCGTGAGGACCCCTTCGGGCGGCTCCAGCGGACGTCCGACTTCGTCGGCCTCGGCACGTTCGGCAGCCCCGAGGAGGTCGGGGAGGCCGCCTACAGGGTCCGCGAGATCCACCGGAGCCTGCGCATCCTCAACCACGACACCGGCAAGAAGGAACGGCTCGACCAGCCCGAACTTCTGCTGTGGGTGCACTGCGCCGAGGTCTACTCCTACCTGGAGGTGGCGCGTCGGGGCGGGCTTCTGCTGACCGATGCCATGGCCGACCGGTACCTCGAAGAGCAGCGCAAATCGGCGACGCTGGTCGGGCTGCATGCGGAGGACGTCCCCGGCAGCGTCGCCGACATGGAGGCGTTCTTCGCCGAGATGCGGCCGCGGCTGCGCGTCACCGAGGAGGCGGCGGAGACCGTCCGGTTCCTGATGTGGCCGACGATGCCGGAGAACCTGAGGTTCCTCGCTCCCGGCAAGCCCGGCTACTTCCCGTTCGGCGCGCTCTGCTACTACTCGCTGCCCGACTGGGCCCGCGGCATGTACGGGGCGCTGCCCGAGGTGCCGCAGCCGGCGGTGACGGCGGCGCTCAGGTCGTTCCGCCTGGCGATGAACTCGGTACCGGAGCGGCTGCACGACTACGCGTTCGCCAAGCCCACCCGCGACATGCTCGAACGCACCCGGCAGCGGCTGGCCGCCGAGGGATACGACGTGAGCAAGGGCCTGTTCGGCCTCCGGGACCCGAGGCGCTGGCCCGCCGGCAAGGCCCTCACATCGGCCTAGCCGGCGTTGACTCGCGGCTTATGAGCGCCTTCGAGTGAGCGAGCGGTCAAGGGGTTTCCACGGGGAGCGCCGCCCACGGGTCCTTGCGCGGGGCGGCCTCCTGGCCCTCCGGGCAGTGGCGGGCGAAGTCGCACCACGAGCACAGATTGCCCGGACGGGGCGGAAACCGCTCGTCGTGCGGCGTGTGGTCGACGACGGCCGGGCGGGGGTCGGCCGGGCGGGGCTTGGGAACCAGCGCGCGGTACGCCTCGTCCGCCTCGGCGGCCTCGCCGGCGATCTGCTCGGCGCGGCGCATGTGCCGGGCCAGCGACTCGTCCGTGTGCTCCCACTCCGCGACCTCACCGGACGGCAGGTGGTGCAGTTCGACGCGGTGGCAGGGGCGCCGCAGCACGCGGGACGCGGCGACGGCGTAGATCGCCAGGGCGAGGGAGCCGCGCGCGTCGTCGGAGGTGAGGGGACGGCGTCCCGTCTTGTAGTCGACGACGACGAGTTCCGGGCCGCGGGCGTCCAGGCGGTCGATGCGGCCGGACACGGCGATGCGGTCGGTGCGGGTCGCGACCGTGCGTTCGACGCCGACCGGCTCGTCGGACGGGTCGAGGCCCGCCGCGTAGCGTTCGGTCATCTCGCGGGCCCGGTCACGCCACTCGGCGGACTGGGCGTCGTCGCGGAAACCGTCCGTCAGCCAGCCCCGGGTCAGCAGGCTCCCGGCGGCCTCGGGGGTCCGTTCGCTGACGGGCAGCCGCCACCAGCCGGCGAGGGCGTTGTGGACGCTCGCGCCGACGCTGTTGTGCGCCCACGGCGGGCCCTTCGGCGGCATCGGACGATCGAGGTAGGTCATCCGGTAGCGGCGCGGGCAGTCGAGCCACGTGTTCAGCCGCGACGGCGTGCACGTGTACAGGCGCCGGGGCATCCCCTCGAAGCCCAGCTGCTCGGCGTTCAACGCCGGGTCAGTCGTCGTCCTGCGCGAGCGCGCCCCACGACTCCCAGCGGGCGTCCTCCTCGCCGACCGTGGTCTCCTCGCCCTGGGCGGGCAGGACCTTCAGGTCCTTCGGCAGCGGGGTCAGCAGCGCGCCGATCGAGTTGAGCTGCTTGCGCAGGTCCTCGTAGACGCCGCCGATGGAGCCGGGACGGCCGCGGTGCAGGGTGTCGCCGGAGAACAGGGCGCCGAGCTGCTCGCTGATCACGCAGACGCTGCCGGGCGTGTGGCCCGGGGTGTGCACGATCTCCAGCTGGGCGTCGCCGATCTCGAAGACGCCGCCGTCCTCCAGCCAGATGTCGGGTTCGAGGGACTTCAGCGCCTTGGCGTCGTCCTCGTCATCCTCCTCCTTGGCGAGGCGGCCGAAGAAATCGCGCCACAGCAGCCGGTCGGCGCGGTGCAGCGCGATCGGGGCCCAGTTCTCCTCGTCCTCCTCGCCTGCGGCGGCGACTTCGAGGACCACGTTGAGGTGGTGCTCGTTGCCGTCGGTGAGCAGGACGGCCATGACCTCGCGGTCACCGACCTCCTTGAGGATGGCCTCGGCGTCGTACGCCGGGTCGATCACGATGACCTCGTCGTCGTCACCGATGAGATAGGTGTTGTTCTCGACGTCGTGGTCGGTGTCGTCGAGGGCGAGCTGCCCCGACGTCACCACCTGTTCGATGCGCGCGTCCACCCTTGGCACCCTACCGTGATTCGGGCCCCCGGTCGGGCAGACGGAGATCATCGCCGGACGCACCGGCGACCAGTTCCTCGTAGGCGTCCGGCGCGGTGGTCTCGGCGCCGAGGCGGTCGCCGGTAGGGGCGCCGTGATCATCGCTGGAACCCGTGACGACCAGCCCCAGGGCGGCGGCGAGATCCCGCAGGTGGGCGCGGTCCTCCGGGATGTGGTCGGGGTGGTCGGCCTCGATCCCGGCGAGGCCGGCGGCGGCGAGTTCCTCGATCACCGCGTCCGCGAAGACGTATCCGCGCCGCCGCGCCCTCGGATGCGCCAGGACGCACACTCCCCCGGCCGCGCGGACGAGCCCGATCGCCCGCTCCGGGTCGAGCGCGTACCGGTCGACGTAGGCGCGGCCGCCCGGCGCGATCCACCGCGCGGTGAACGCCTCGTCGTCCGTCTCCACCGCGCCCGCCTCGACCATGGCCCGCGCGATGTGCGGACGTCCGACCGCCTCGCCCTTGGCCAGGGCGCGGACCATGCCCCAGGTGACGTCCACGCCGAGTTCGCGGAGCCGGTCCACCATGCCCCGCGCCCTGATCACCCGGTCGTCGCAGATCCGGGCGAGTTCGGCGGCCAGCGCCGGCTCCTCCGGGTCGAACAGGTAGCCGAGCATGTGCAGGCTGCGGCCGCCGTGCTTGCACGACAGCTCGACGCCGGGGACGAGGGTCAGGCCCGCGGGCAGCGCGCCGGCGGCCTCGTCCCAGCCGGCGACGGTGTCGTGGTCGGTGAGCGCCAGGACGTCCAGTCCCTTCGCCCGCGCCAGCCGGACGACCTCCGCGGGCGGCCGGGTGCCGTCGGACACGTCGCTGTGGCTGTGCAGGTCGATCCGCATGCCCCCGTTCATATCAGGGGCGTCAGTCGTCGAGCCGCGGGCTGTACGCGCCGTAGGGGAGGTCGAGCTCCATCCCCGGCTCGCGCAGATCGAGCAGGTTCTGGCGCTCCAGCATGAGGAGGCCGGCGTCGGCGGGCCACAGCACCGTCCACAGCCAGTCGCCCATCGCCTCGCCCACGTAGACGGCCCGGTCGGATCTGCCGTCGACCGCCCACATCGGCACCGAATGGCCGCAGGTCGCCGCGGGGCCGCTCACGTCGAGCTTCACGTGCGGCGGGCTGCCGTCGAACATCTCACCGGGGTCGGCGCCGTCCAGCCCCGCGTAGTGGGCGCCGAGGCCGATGCCCGGCTGCTCGGCGATCAGCAGCATGTCGGCGGGGCCGCCGAGCAGCCCCGGCCCGGACACGGCGACGGCCGTCGCCCGCGCGCCGCTGCGGTCGTCCCCGACCGTGGCGAACCCCGTGACGAGCCAGCCCAGCGGAAGGGGCCAGGGCGTCCAGACGGGGACTCTCGCGTCGCGCAGCACGGCGGCCAGCCCGTCCGGGCCGGGTCGCTTGGACGGCTGCCTCGGCAGTACGGCGCCGTGCACGCCGCAGGTCCAGTCGCTCGACCAGAGACCCGGCGCTTGAACGGGACCCGCGCAGCGCGGGCATGTGGGCTCCGCCCTCATGACTACCCACACTGCGCGGCCACGTCCCGGCTCGTCAAGGTCACGCGGGTCGCCACCTGGGAAAGGGCGGAACAAGATGGGGTCATGCGTATACGGTGCGTCGGCGGGATCGTCCGGGACGAGCGGGGGCGGCTGCTCATGGTGCGGCGCGGGCGCCCGCCGGGCGAGGGACTGTGGTCCATCCCGGGCGGGCGGGTCGAACCCGGCGAGGACGACCCGGCCGCGGTCGCGCGGGAGCTGAAGGAGGAGACCGGGCTGGACGTCGCCGTCGGCGCTCCGGCCGGGAGGGTGGAACGGCCGGGGCCCGGCGGCGTCACCTACGACATCCACGACTACGTCGCGACGGTCACGGGCGGGACGCTCCGCGCCGGGGACGACGCGTCCGAGGTGCGGTGGGTCACCCCGGACGGGCTGCGCGACCTGCCCGTCACGCCCGGACTGCTGGACGCCCTCGCCCTGTGGGGCCTCCTATGACCGTGGGACCGCTATGAGGCGTGCGCCGGGGGGCTGTCCGCCGTCACCGGGACGTCGTCGGCGGCGGAGTCAGTGGGGCCGGCAGGGTCGGTGGAGCCGGCGGAGTCGGTGGGGTCGGCGGTGACGGTCTGGACCCGCATCCGCCGCGCCAGCCAGACGGCGGCCGCCGCGAACAGCACCATCGGGACGATGTCGGCCACGACGACCTGCCACGGGACCCCGCCCTGCTCGATGTCCAGCTGCCCGATCGTGGCCGAGCCGAGGAACGCCAGCAGGTTGTTGAACACGTGCAGGGCGATGCTCGCCTCCAGCCCGCCGGTGCGGACCGCCAGCCAGGCCGCGATGGCGCCGAAGACGAAGATGTCGAGGATGCCCCAGCCGGTGTAGCCGTGCCCGGCCGTGAACAGCGCCGACCCGATCACGATGCCGGGCCAGGGCGTCCGGAACACGACGCTGAACGGCTGTCCGACGCGTCCCCGGGCGTTCTCCAGCGTGCAGGCGCCGACGGCTTGCAGGACCCAGCCGCGGAAGACGTACTCCTCCGCCGCCGCCTGGAACGGCACCAGCAGGATGATGACGATGGCCGGAACGAGGAACTTGTCCCACCCGACCCAGTGCTCGTCCCCGCCTGACTGGTCGTCCATGCCGACGGCCGCCAAGAGCGACGTCCCGTACGCCACGATGCAGAACAGGATCGCCAGGCCGCAGCAGACCAGCATCCACTTCCAGCGCAGCCGTCCCGCCACCGACGAGAGCGTGCCGGGCCTCCGCCGCTGAATCCCCCAGGCCGCGAACACCGCCACCGGCAGGAACACCGCGAGCGCGGCCAGGTTGAACGCCAGGTCGGCCGTGTCGTCACCGAAGATCGTGTTCGGGTCGGCGCCGGTCGTCTCGGGCAGCTCACCGGTGACCACCACCCGGATGATCATCCCGGCGAGCATGAGCCCCATCGCCAGGCTCAGGCCGATGCCCGCGATCGCCAGGCTCCCCACCAGCGGGCGCCACCACCGGTGCGAGCCGTTGCGCGCCAGCCTGTGGAACGGGCTCCCCGCCGGAGCCGCGACCGTCCAGGACGTCCTCACGGGCTGCGCCCCGTACCCCGGATACCCCGGATACGCCTGCCCGTACGGGGCGGCCCCGTACTGCTGGTCCCACCCGGGCGGCTGCGCCGGTGCGCCCGGCCAGTACGGCATCCCCGCCGTGTAGGGCTGCTGCGCCTGCTCAGGCGGCGGGCCGTACGGCGGCCGGTCCTCCTGGGAGTACGGCTCCCGGGGCGGCGGCTCCGCCGGCCTCGGCCGGTCGCCGGAAAGGTCGGGGTCCAGCGGGGCCCAGCCGTCGGCATCCCCTGGTTCTGACACGTTGGGCCCTCCAGAAAGCCTTCGCGTACGTGATACGAATCGTACGGGGCATTCAGTGAATGCTTTTCATTTCCGGAGGCCCGCGCCCGGCGGGTCGAAGCGCTTGGTGCGGGTCATCCCCGCCGCCCGGCCCTTGGCCGCGACGACGAGCGCCATCTTCCGGGACGCCTCGTCGATCATCTCGTCGCCGAGGGTGGCGGCGCCGCGCCCCTCGACCGTGACGAAGTGGTCGTAGGCGTCGAGGATCAGTTCGGCGTGGTCGTAGTCGTCCTGGGACGGGGAGAACACCGCGTTCCCGGCCTCGATCTGGGACGGGTGCAGCACCCACTTGCCGTCGAACCCCAGCGCGGCGGAGCGCCGCGCGACCCGCGTGAACGCCTCCACGTCCCGGACGTTGAAGTACGGCCCGTCGACGGCCTGAAGATCGTTGGCGCGGGCGGCCATCAGGATCCGCATGAGGATGTAGTGGTAGGCGTCGCCCTCGGTGTAGCCGGGCGGCTGCTCGCCGACGACCAGGGTCTTCATGTTGATCGACGCCATGAGGTCGCCGGGGCCGAGGACGAGCGACTCCAGCCGCGGCGAGGACGCGGCGATCGCGTCGATGGCGACCATTCCGCGCGCGTCCTCGATCTGGGCCTCGATGCCGATGCCGCCGGCGGGCAGGCCCGTGGCCCCCTCGATCTGGGTGAGCAGCCGGTCGAGCCACTGGACGTGGCCGGCGTCCCGCACCTTGGGCAGCATGACGGCGTCGAGGTTCGCGCCGGCGCCCTCCACGACCTCGATCACGTCCCGGTAGGCCCAGTGGGTGTCCAGGTCGTTGACGCGCACCACCCGGGTCTTGCCCGCCCACTCCCCCTCGTTGAGCGCGGCGACGACGGTCCTGCGGGCCTCCTCCTTCGCGGACGGCGCGACGGCGTCCTCCAGGTCGAGGAAGATCTCGTCGGCGGGGAGCCCCTGCGCCTTCTCGATGAAGCGGGGATTGCTGCCGGGGACCGCGAGCGTGGTACGTCGAGAGCGCATGGCCCGGATGCTATCCAGCGGGTGTGAGACCCTCAGAGCATGGGTGAGCTAAACCGGGCGCTGGTGGAGGAGGCGGCCAAGAAGTCGGGGCTGCTGTGGCTGGACCTGCCCGGACTGCCGCAGCCGAGGGCCGCCTGGCACGTGTGGCACGACGGCTCCGCCTACGTGCTGACCGGCGGGGAGGGCGAGCAGCCGCTGCCGGGCCTGCCGGAGTCCACGCACGTGACGGTGATCCTGCGCAGCAAGGACAAGGGCGGCCGGCTCATCTCGTTCGTCGCCGACGCCGAGCCGGTCGAGCCGGGCTCCGAGCTGTGGGACGCCGTGACGCCCCTGCTGGCCAAGGACCGCCTGAACGCCGCGTCCCACGAGGGCCAGGTGGAACGCTGGGCCACCGAGTCGTGGATCGTCCGGCTCACCCCCGTCTTCGAGGCCGCCGAGCCCGCCGTGTCCGCGGGCGACTACGCCACCGTCCGTCCCGTCCCGACACCCGCGACGACCGCGGGCGCGCCGCCCCGCATGTACGGCGGCAAACGCCGCCGCGTCGACCGGTAGAGGCGCCGGCCCGGGGGCGTCACATCGGCAGCCGGCGGCCCTCCGCGATGGCGTGGAGCTTGTCGGGGTTGGCGACCAGGTGGACGGCCAGGATCCGGCCCTCGTCGTCGATGTCGGCGGTGACGGTGCTGATCGGGCCGTCGGGGCCGTCCACGACCAGCGCGGGCTCGCCGTTGATGTAGACGCGCCGGACCCGCATGTCGGCGGGTTCGACGCCCGCGTACGGCTGGCCGGTGATCGCCGAGAGCCAGCGGCTCACCTTGGTCGCGCCGTGGATGACGCGCCGCGCCGCCCTGACCTTGCCGCCGCCGTCCGTCCACAGCGCGACATCGGGGGCGAGGACCTCCATGAGCCGGTTGATGTCGCCGCCGAGGACGGCGTCGAAGAACCGCTCGGTGGCCTCCCGCCGCTCCGCGCCGCCCGTCTCGAAGCGGGGACGCCGCGCCTCCACGTGCTTGCGGGCGCGGGTGCCGAGCTGCCGCACCGACGTCTCCGCGCGGTCCAGCGCCTTGGCGATCTCGGCGTACGGGTAGCCGAACACCTCCTTGAGGACGAACACGGCGCGTTCCAGCGGGCTCAGCGTCTCCAGGACGACGAGCATCGCCATCGACACCGACTCCGACATCTCCGCGTCCTCGGCGACGTCCGGGGAGGTCAGCATCGGCTCGGGCAGCCACGGCCCGACATACGTCTCGCGCCGGGCCCGCGCCGACCGAAGCCGGTCCAGCGCGACGTTGGTCGTGATCCGGACGAGGTAGGCCTTGGGTTCGGCGACGTCCGAGCGGTCCGCCGCGGACCAGCGGAGCCACGCGTCCTGCACGGCGTCCTCCGCGTCGGCGGCCGTGCCCAGCATCCGGTACGCCACCGCGAAGAGGAGGTTCCGGTGCTCCTCGAACGGCTCCGCGAACGCCTCACTCATGATCGTCAGCCTTTCATACGGTCCCGCGTCACCACGGAGACGGGGCGGCTGCGCGAGATGTGACACGTCCTTCCCCGCGGCGTCCGGTATCACCCGCCCGGTCCCGGATCAGGCGGGAGATCATGGGTAGTGTCCTGGCCATGAGCGGAGCTCCGACACGGGTGTTCATCGCCCGGCTCGCGGGGGTCGCGGTGTTCGACCCCGCCGGCGACCAGGTCGGCCGGATCCGCGATGTCGTGGTGGCGCTGCGGCTGGCGCCGCGGCCGCCGCGGGCGCTGGGGCTGGTGGTGGAGGTCGCCTCGCGCCACGCCGTGTTCCTGCCGATCACGCGGGTGACGGTGATCGAGGCGGACGCCGTCGTCTTCGACGGGCGGCTGAACATGCGGCGGTTCCGCAAACGCGAGTCCGAGACGCTGGTCATCGCCGAGATGCTGGACCGGACGATCCGGTTCCGCGATGACGGCGAACCCGTCTCGGTCGTCGACGTGGCGATGGAGCCGACCCGCACCCGGGACTGGCTGATCGGCAAGGTCGCGGTGCGCCGCAGGACCGGGCGGGGGCTCCGCAAACGCGGCGAGAGCCTCGTCGTGGACTGGGACGCCGTCGAGGGGTTCTCCGCCGTCGAGCACGGCCAGGGCGCGGCCGGGCTCATCGCCGCGTTCGAGCAGATGAAGCCCGCCGACCTCGCCGGCATCGTGCACGAGCTGTCGGAGAAGCGGCGCGCGGAGGTCGCCGCAGCGCTCGACGACGAGCGGCTCGCCGACGTCCTGGAGGAGCTGCCCGAGGACGACCAGATCGAGATCCTCGGCAAGCTCGGCGTGGACCGGGCAGCGGACGTCCTGGAGGCCATGGGCCCCGACGACGCCGCCGACCTGCTCGGGGATCTGCCCACCGAGCAGCGGGAGCAGCTGCTGACGCTGATGGAGCCGCAGGAGGCGGCGCCGCTGCGCAGGCTGCTGACCTACGAGGACTACTCGGCCGGCGGCCTGATGACGACCGACCCGGTGATCGTCGCGCCGGACGCGACGGTCGCCGAGGCGCTCGCGCTGATCAGGCAACCCGACCTGAACCCGGCCCTGGCCGCGCAGGTGTACGTGTGCCGCCCGCCGACCGCGACGCCGACCGGCCGCTACCTCGGGACGGTCCACTTCCAGAAGCTGCTGCGGGAGCCGCCGCCGACGCTCGTCGCCGGGATCGCGGACACCGAGCTGGACCCGCTGCGGCCCACCATGTCGCTGGAGGCCGTCGCGATGTTCCTGGCCACCTACAACCTCGTCGCGGGCGCCGTCGTGGACGAGAACGGCCACCTGCTGGGGTCGGTGACCATCGACGACGTCCTCGACCATCTGCTGCCCGTGGACTGGCGGGAGGCCCTGATGGACGCCACCGCCGAGGAGACCGCGGATCCCGAGGAAGAGGCACTCCGGGGGAACATGTGATGACGACACGCCAGATGACCGCACGCCTGGACCAGCCGAGGGAGATCCGCCGGACGTTCGTGCCGCGGCCCCACTACGATCCCGAGTCGTTCGGGCGGCTGTCCGAGCGGATCGCACGGTTCCTGGGGACGGCCCGCTTCCTGGTCTACCTGACCGCGTTCATCACCGTGTGGCTGTCGTGGAACCTTCTCGCGCCGCCGTTCCTGCGGTTCGACCCCTACCCGTTCATCTTCCTGACGCTGATCCTGTCGGTCCAGGCGTCCTACGCCGCGCCGCTGATCCTGCTCGCGCAGAACCGCCAGGACGACCGTGACCGCGTCCAGTACGAGCAGGACCGGGCGAGGAACGAGCGCACCATCGCCGACACCGAGTACCTGACCCGGGAGATCGCCGGGCTGCGGGTGGCGGTCAGCGAGGTCGTCACCCGCGACTTCCTGCGCTCGGAACTCCAGCAGATGATGCGGGAGCTGGACACCAAGGACTCCGCGGCCTAGCTGTACTTGGCGCTGTGGACGTGCGCTTGCCGAAAAATCACGTCCATCCAGGTGAGAGGCATGCGAGCCGGTGGGCTCCGTTGCGCATGCTCGTGCTTCGCATGGTGCGGGAGAACCCGAGTTGGGGTACCGGCGGGTGCACAGCGAGTTGCTGGTGCTCAGCGTGAAGGTGGCAGCCTCCACGGTTTGGGAGATTTTCAAGGACCGCTGGGATCGGCCCGGCACTCGAACGCTCCCTAACCACGTGGGCCGGCTTTCTGCGCTGTCAACGCCCGGCCGGTACTTGCGCCGCATCGGAAATGGGTCCTTTCCGGCCCTGCTGTCACGTTCGAGGGGCCGGCGGTGTCTTCATGCCGAACTGCGAACGCGAACCCGTAGGGAGAACATCATGACGCTGCGCGTCCCGAAGGCCGAGCTTCCCGACGAGCTCAAAGAGAACATGATCAAGCAACTCGGTGGTGTGCCCGAGAACGTCGAGGTGCTGTGGCACAGCCCCGCGCTCGCCAGGGACAATCTGGAGGTCGGCGCCAAGGTGGGCGCGTGGAGTGCGGCCGACACGAGCCTCAAGTCGTTCGCGCACATGGCCGTCGCGGCGCAGATCGGCTGCAGCTGGTGCCTCGACGTCGGCTACTTCCAGGCTCAGAACGACAATCTGGACCTGACCAAGGCGAGCCAGGTGCCGCGCTGGCGGACCTCGGATGTCTTCACCCCGCTGGAGCGGGACGTGATGGAGTACGCCGAGGCCATGTCGAGCACGCCGCCGACCGTCACCGACGAGCAGTATGCGAGTCTGCTGGGGCGGCTCGGCCCGGCGGCGATGGTCGAGATCACCGTGTTCATCGCCTATGCCAATATGGCGACCAGGGCAAACGTGGCGAACGGGGTCACCTCGCAGGGCTTCTCCGAAGCCTGCGAAATTCCGCTGGCCGAGGTCCCGGACGGGCCCGGCGCGGCCTCGACGGCATGACCGAAGACGTGTTCCTCACCCACCGCAGCCTGCTGTTCACCGTCGCCTACGAGATGCTCGGGTCGGCGGTCGACGCGGAGGACGTCCTGCAGGATTCCTGGCTGCGGTGGGCCGCCATCGACCACGCGCAGGTGAGCGCCCCGCGGGCCTATCTGGTCCGGATCGTCACCCGGCAGGCGCTCAACCGCCTGCGCACGCTGTCACGCCGCCGCGAGGACTACGTCGGCGAATGGCTGCCGGAACCGCTGCTGACCAGTCCCGACGTCGCCGAGGACATCGACCTCGCGGAGAGTGTCTCGATCGCGATGCTGACCGTGCTGGAAACGCTCGCTCCGACGGAACGTGCGGTGTTCGTGCTCCGCGAAGTCTTCGAGATGCCCTACGGCGAGATCGCCGAGGCCATCGACAAGCCCGCGGCCACGGTGCGGCAGATCGCGCGGCGGGCCCGCAAGCGTGTGGCGGCTCGACGGCCCCGGATGCGGGTGAGCCGGTCGGAGCAGCAAGCCGTGGTGGAGCGGTTCCTGGCGGCGGTGCGCACCGGGCAGGTAGGGGAGCTGATGGACGTCATGGCGCCGGACGTGGTCTTGATCGCCGACGGCGGCGGGCTCGCGTCCGCCGCCCGGGCTCCGATCTACGGGGCCGGACTCGTCGCGGAACTGCTCGCACGCCCGAACTGGAAGGTGTCGACCGTTTGGCTCAACGGGGCGCCGGCCGGACGGGTCGAGATCGATGGCCAGGTGGCCGCAGTGAGCCTGGTGGTGGAGGACGGGCGCGTGACCCGGATCCACGCGGTGGCCAACCCGCAGAAGCTGACGCGGTTGGAGGTGCCGGCCGAACTCGCCAGATAGCCCCTGCAACCGCACCAATATGGGCGATCCGGTCGGGCAGGTGGCGCAGGAGGTTGTGGGGGTGTTGTAGTGCTCGAGCCAGGGGGCCAGGGCCTGTGTGCGCTGGTCGTTGCTGGTGCAGGGCCGGCGGTAGGCCCACTCGGCGGCCAGGGTGCGGTTGAGTCGTTCGGCCTTACCGTTAATCCATATGCACCGGAGGCGGCTGCACTTCTGCCCGGCGCCCAGCTCGGCGCACGCCTGCTGGAAGGCGTGGCTGTCACGGTAGTTCATGGCGCTGTCGGTCAGGATCCGCTGGATGCGGGGGATGCCGCGGCGGCGAAGTAGGCGGCGGCGCGGATGAAGAAGGCGGCGCTGGTGGTGCCCTTCTCGTCGGGCAGGACCTCGGCGTAGGCGAGCCGGGAGTGGTCGTCGATGGCGGTGTGGACGTGGTCGCAGCCGATTCCCCGGCCGCGCACGGCTTCGCTGCGGCCGTGCACGCGCCAGCCGCCGCCGTCGGGGATCCGGCCGAGTTTCTTGACGTCCAGATGGATCATGTCGCCCGGCGCCGGGTGCTCATAGCGCCGCGGGCTCATGCGGGATGCCCGGATCCGCCGCCGGTCACCGGGTCGCAGGCCGACAGCACGGCGGCGTGGCGGCGGCCCAGGATGCGGGTGACGGTGCGGGCCAGCACGCCGGTCGCGGCGGCGATGTGGTCGGATCCCGCGCGAAGGCGTTCCCGGGTGGCCAGCACTTGCTGCTCGGTCTCGGCAGGCGTCCGCGACAGACATGAACGCGGGCCCGCTGCGCCGCTCGGCCAGCCCGTCCCAGCCCAGGCTCCGAACCCGGCCCACCACCGGTCAGGTGTCACCAAGATCATGGCCAAGGACACCTAGCCCTCAGACCTGCTCGGCGGTGAGCTTGTCCAGGATGAGCTGGAAGGTGCGCAGGTCGGGCTCGTCCAGCCGGCTGAGCATGTGGTCCCGGACGCCCTGCCGGTAGGTGGGCGCGGCCTCGGCCAGCCGGGCCCGCCCGGCGGACGTCAGGACGGCGTACAGGCCGCGGGCGTCGCTCGGGCAGGACTGCCGGACGACCAGCCCCTCGCGCTCCAGCCGGTCGACGAGCCGGGTCAGCCCGCTGCGCGACAGCAGGACGCGGTCGGCGAGATCGTTCATCCGGAGCCGCCCGCCGGGGGCCTCGCCGAGATGCATGAGGACGTCGTAGGAGCCCAGCGCGAGGTCGTGGTGCGCCAGCAGGTCGGCCTGAAGCCGGCGGGAGATCTGCGCCTGGGCGCGGAGCATGCCGCGCCAGACGGTCAGCTCGGTGGCCGAGATCGTGCTGCTTGTCACGCCCCGATGTTACGGCCGCGCCGCTTCCCGCGCGATGCGGACGCACACGCGGTGTGAGGACCGGCACCCTGATTGGCGGGTTCTTGCATTGGGTTCATACCATGGGCGTATGGCCTCCCAGTTGACGACCGAGCAGGTGACCGCGGCGCTCGCCACCGTGAACGATCCTGAGATCCGCAAGCCCATCACCGAGCTCGACATGGTCAAGAGCATCGACATCGACGCGGACGGCACCGTCAGCGTCGGCGTCTTTCTGACCGTGGCCGGATGTCCCATGAAGGACTCCATCACCAAGAACGTCACGGAGGCCGTCTCCAAACTCGGCGGCGTGACCTCGGTGCGCGTCGAACTCGACGTGATGAGCGAGGAGCAGCGCAAGGACCTGCAGACCAAGCTGCGCGGCGGCGAGCCCGCCAAGGAGATCCCGTTCGCCAGGCCCGGCTCGCTGACCAAGGTGTACGCCGTCGCGAGCGGCAAGGGCGGCGTCGGCAAGTCGTCGGTGACCGTCAACCTGGCCGCCGCGCTGGCCGCGCAGGGCCGCAAGGTCGGGGTCGTCGACGCCGACATCTACGGCCACTCGGTGCCGCGCATGCTCGGGGTGGAGGGCTCGCCCACCAAGGTCCAGGACATGATCATGCCGCCGACGGCGCATGACGTGAAGGTCATCTCGGTCGGCATGTTCACCGCCGGCAACCAGCCGGTCGTGTGGCGGGGGCCGATGCTGCACCGGGCGCTGCAGCAGTTCCTCTCCGACGTCTACTGGGGCGACCTCGACATCCTCCTGATGGACCTGCCACCCGGCACCGGCGACATCGCGATCTCCGTCGCGCAGCTGCTGCCGTCCGCGGAGATCCTCGTCGTCACCACCCCGCAGCAGGCGGCCGCCGAGGTCGCCGAGCGGGCCGGCGCGATCTCCGCGCAGACCCACCAGCAGGTCGTCGGCGTGATCGAGAACATGTCGTACCTGACGTGCCCGCACTGCGGCGAGCAGCAGTACATCTTCGGCGAGGGCGGCGGCCAGACGGTAGCGGACGCCCTGACGAAGACGCTCGGGACCCGCGTCCCCCTGCTCGGCCAGGTGCAGATCGACCCGCGGCTCCGCGAGGGCGGCGACGAGGGCCGCCCGCTGGTCCTGTCCGACCCGGACGCCGGCGCCGCCAAGGAACTCCGCACCATCGCCGACAACCTCGCAGGCCGCAGCCGCGGCCTGGCAGGCGTGTCCCTAGGCATCTCCCCCAAGAAGCACTAACCAAGACAGCCACCCGACTACAACCCCAACCACCGGCCACGGGTCGTGCGGCCGGAGGCGCCCCAGGCGCCGGAGGCGCGCGGTCTGCCGGCCCGGCGACCACGTGATCATCCCGGACGACGCCTACGGCGGCACCTACCGGCTGTTCGCCAAGGTGGCCGAGCCGTGG